>DASVQP010000111.1 GCA_036389135.1 Longimicrobium sp. | reverse complement strand
CCCCCCTCTCCCGATAACAGGAGAGGCTGGCGCCTCTGTTATCGAGAGAGGGGGGAGAGTTCGGCGGCATCGGCAGTCGGTGGTGCAGCGCCGGACACGGGCCCGATAAATCGCGCCCCTACCACGGATGCCGTGGAGGGGCGGAGTGCACCCTTTCCCCCGCTTGCGGGGGAGAGGGGGAGCCCGCATGCCTCGACGCCCGCCGCAGCGAGGTGACGAGCGGGGGTGAGGGCCCCTCACACCGTCGCGCCGCCGCAGCTGGAGCCCGCGCCCGCGGTGCAGCCGAAGCAGTGCGGCCCCAGCACGATCTCGCGGTTGGCGAGCGCGGCCAGGTCGAAGTCGAAGATGGTGCGCGGGGCGGCGGGGTGCACCGGCAGGTCGAGCATCTGGTTGAAGTCGCAGTCGTACAGCGTGCCGTCGTAGCCGACGGAGAGCGTGTTGCGGCACATCACGCCCGTGGCCGCGGCGGGGTTGAACGCGGTCACCAGCCGCTCCATGTAGGCGTCCAGCGCGCCGCCCTCCTCCAGGAACTCCAGGAAGCGCGAGACGGGCATGTTGGTGATCGTGTAGAGTGAGCTGAACTCGACGTCGTACAGTCGCGCCATCTGCCGCTTCCACTCCGCCTCCAGCATCCCCTGGCTGCCGGGGAGAAAGGTGCCGACCGGGTTGGTCACCAGGTCCAGCAGGAGCCCCGTTCCCGGCTTGCCGTAGCCGAGCGCGTTGAGCTGCTGGAGCGCCGCGATCGACTGCTCAAAGACGCCGTCGCCGCGCTGCGTGTCCGTCCCCTTCTGCCGGTAGTGCGGGAGGGAGGCGACGACGTGCACGCGGTGCTCGGCAAAGAACTCGGGGAGGTAGCGGTAGTTGGGGAGCTGGGTGATGGTGAGGTTGCAGCGGTCCATCACGTGCTTCCCCGCCGCGGATGCGCGCCGCACGATCTCGCGCCAGCGCTTGTGCAGCTCCGGGGCGCCGCCGGTGATGTCCAGCGTGGGGATGGCGCTCCCCTCGATCACCTCCAGGCAGCGGTCGACCACGGCGTCGCTCATCATCTCGGTGCGGTCCGGGCCGGCGTCCACGTGGCAGTGGCGGCAGGTCTGGTTGCACTTGCGCCCCACGTTGATCTGAAAGACGTCGATCCCGGTCGCGCGGAGCGGAAACAACCCGGCCTCGCCAAGCGCATCCTCGAACGCCCGCGCGACCGGCACCCCCGCCAGCACCTGTTTCTGGCGGCGGGTGGAGGCCAGCTCGGCCTGGCGCTTCTGGAGGGTCGGGAGTACGCGGGACATGGGCCGGGGTTCGGTGAACGGTTAAAGGGCGGTGAAGAAGTGCTAAGTGCCAGGTGCTAAGTGCTGAACTAAAGCCCGGCACTCAGGACTTAGCACTTAGGACTTAGCACTTTCCTTACATCCCAAGCCGGTCCGCGTGGTTCCGCATCTGTAAGCCGTGCACCAGCGATGCGCCGCCGCGGATGGCGGCGGCGACGTGGACGGCTTCGGTCATCTGCTCGGTGTCGGCGCCCTTTTGCAGGCAGTCGCCGGTGTAGGCGTCGATGCAGTAGGGGCACTGGACCGCGTGCGCCACGGCCAGGGCGATCAGCGACTTCTCACGCTGCGTCAGCGCACCCTCGGCGAAGACGGCGTTGTACCAGGCGAAGAACTTCTCCGCCAGCTCGGGCGCGTCCTTGCCGATCTCCGGAAAGCGGGCCAGGTCCTGCGCGTCGTAGTAGCCGGGAGCGTGCGTGTGCATCGTCGGGATCGCCTGGTTGAGTTGCGAATGGGGCGCAGGGCAGGTCCCCTCCCCCACCGGGCGCGTGGAGGAGGGGACCGTGGTCCTGCCGATTGTACGCCACGAGGCGCGTGGGTGGATCTCTGCCGATGCCTCCGGCCAGCGTCTCAGCCGCGGACTTCGCCTATGTCCGCCGTCCGGATGTGCACCTGGCGCACGAACTCCCACCCCGCTGCCGATCGGATGAAGAAGATCCGCCAGCTCTCGATGCCGGTGTGGATGCCTCCTCTGTCCGCGGGCAGCCGGCGATCCCCGAACTCAAAGATCACCGCGGCCGTGTCGCCGCGAAACTCGGCACCACGTGTGACGACCCAGTCGGCGGTGTCTGCCTGCGCCTCCAGCAGGCGCAGGCCGTGCTCCTCCTGGAGGCGCAGCGTGACCCACCGGTCGAAGTCGGTCGTGGGCTCGCCCACATAGAAGTGCCGGAGCGCGGCCGGGTTCCGCGAACGGATTCCCTCGCCGATCCGGTCCGCGATGGCACGAACCAGCATCGTGGTGTCCGCCACCGTCTGCGCGGATGATCGCGACGGAGCGACCAGGGCGATCAGCAGGAGCGCGACGAGCGTCCAGCAGCGGCGAGTCACCGGAACCATCCGCTAGCGGAGGTGCGCGCGGGCCTCGGAGGCGCGCTCCTGGAGCACGTCCACCGCAATTTTCGTCTCACGCACGAGCACCAGCGTCCCCTTCACCAGCCCACCCACCCCCACCAGCCCCACGACCAGCGCCACCACCTCCAGCGGCAGGGCAATGGAGGCGGGGAAGAGCGGCGTCAGCACGGCGCCCATCAGCGACAGGAAGGCCGCCGCCGCGAAACCGCCCAGCGCCACGTAGAAGGAGCGCAGCGCGTGGAGCAGCATCAATGCGCGCCGCTCCGTCGCCGCCAGCTCTCGCACCTCGCCGGGGTGCGGAGTGGAGCCGGTCTCGGTGGCCTTCTCCAATTCCGCGGTCATGATGCGCGCGCGGTCCACGGCGCGCGCCAGGCGGTTGCTGGTGCTCATGATGAGCACGGAGCACGCGTTGGTGAGCACCGCAGGCGCCACGATCAGCGTCAGCGCGGCAAAGGGGTTGGGGATCGCCTGCACTACGCGTTTTCCTTGAGCCGCCGCACGTAGGCGCGGATGCGGGCCGCGTTGGCGCCCACGTCGCTCCTCCCCACGCGCGACACGGAGCGCACGTCCACCCGCGCGATCCCCGATGCGGGCATCACGCGGATCACCACGTCGTCCCTGAACCCCCACCATCCCGTGATCGCCGTCGCCTCGATGCGGCCCTCGTCGCGCTCGGCGGCCACGATCTCCCACCCCATTTCCCGCGCGGCCCGCAGCGCCTGCCCGTACGCGGAATCGGGCGTCATGGCGAGCATCACGGGCTGCACGTCCTGGTACGCCTCTCTCTGGAGCCGCGCGATGGAGTCGCCCTCGTACGCCGATGGGTTGGTGGCGCCCGTCTGCTCGCGCAGCGGGAGAGTGGCGATGAGCGGCGGCGGGTTGCGCGTGTCGGTGCTGATGTCGTGGATGGGCGGCAGGGAACGCGCCTTCACCAGGAAGCTGTACGGCACCAGGAACGCCCCCGCCGCGATCCCCAGCGCCAGGATCGAGGGGAGCACGCCGCGCCTCCTCCCCCGCACCAGCACCAGCGCTACGATCGAAAAGAGCGCCGCCGGCACCGCCAGGTACGCGCCCCACCGCATCAGTTGGAACCCGGTGCTGAAGTGCCAGAACCCCAGCCGTGTGCCGGGCCCGGCCAGGAGCACCAGCAGCCCCGCCAGAATCGCGGTGCCCAGCGCGACCCCCGCCATCGGGTTGCCGCGCAGCGGGGGACGGTCGTTGATGAGGTCTGCGTCTCGCATGGAACTCGGGGAAAAAGGTGCGTGAGTGCGTATTTCTGTCATCCTGAGAGAGCCGCCCCGCAGAGGCCAGGGTGACGCACTGCACTCCTGCGGCGACCAAAGGATCTAGCCGGAGCCGGGCCGGGGCTCGCGTGTCACGCAATCCCCTCGGAACGCGCAGTAGATCCTTCGCTCGGCGCCACACTACAGAACCAGGGTCAACCGCCTGAGCAGCGCCTCGCTCAGGATGACGGAAAAACGTTGGAATAGCTTCAAGTGCCTTCGCGCCAATGCGCCGCACCCCCAACGCACTAACGCACTAACGCACTTCTGTTCCTCCTCCGATGCCGCACCTTCTTCACCACCACCGGCATCAACGACAACACCCCCAGCAGCGTGAACGACAGGAGCACCGTCGTCGAAAGCAGGTCGCGCGCGGAGTGGATGCGCAGCAGCGACTCGCCCAGGTTCACGAAGACGAACGAACCCGGGAGGATGCCGATGGCCGTGGCCACGACAAAGGTGCGCGTGCTGACGGGGGTGAACGCCGGCACCAGGTTCATCAGCCAGAACGGAAAGATGGGCACCAGGCGCACGAAGAGGAGGTAGTTGAAGGCGTCCGCCTCGAATCCCCGCGACAGCCGCTGGAGCCGCGGCCCCATCCGCCGCCGCGCCGCGTCCGCGAACAGGTAGCGGGCCGATAGAAAGGCGCACGTCGCCCCCGTCGTCGCCGCGACGATCACGACCGCCGCCCCCACCCACCGCCCGAACAGAAAGCCGACCGCCAGCGACATCAGCACCCCGCCCGGAAAGGAGAGGGCGGTCGCCACCGCGTACACCACCACCGTCGCCACCAGCATCGCCGCGAAGTGCCGCGCCTTGAAGGCGAGCAGGTCGTCGCGGTGCTCCTTGAGCGTCTCGAAGCTGAGGTAGCGCGGCCCGCCCAGCGCAAAGAACGCCCCCAGCCCGCCCAGGAGGACCGCCGCCAGCGCCCATTTCTTCCACGGCCTGCGGCGCGGCCCCCGCTCCGCGCGCGGCGGGCTGGGGAGGGCGGCTGCGGTGGGGCGGGAGGGTCGCATGCAGGTCGGCTCCGTGGCATGGGGGGGGCGCCGATGAATGTAGCGGCCCCGCCCCGCGCCGCAACGGACCCGGCGGCACGCCCCTCGCGGCTGTCCGCCCGCCCGGCATCCTCCATCCCCCGCGCACGCCCATGTCCACACCCAGCAGCGACCAGCACCACCGCCTGTCCGACCGCCACGGCCCCATCCCGGTGGCCGTGGTCACCGTCAGCGACTCGCGCACCCCGGAGACCGACACCAACGGCATCTGGCTCCGCGAGCAGATCGAGGCGGCCGGCCACACCCCCGCCGGCTACCTCCTGATCCGCGACGAGCCCACCGAAGTGGAGCGCGCGCTGGACGAGTCGCGGGCGCGGGTGGTGATCTTCAACGGTGGCACCGGCATCGCCCCGCGCGACACCACCTTCGACGTCCTGAGCCGCCGCATCGAGCGCCCCATCCCCGGCTTTGGCGAGCTTTTCCGCATGCTGAGCTGGGAGCAGGTGGGCGCCGCCGCCATGCTCTCGCGCGCGACCGCCGGCGTCGTCGGCGGCCGCGTGGTCTTCTCCCTCCCCGGCTCCCACGCCGCCGTCCGCCTGGCCTGGGAGCGCCTCATCGCCCCCGAGCTCCGCCACGTCGCCTGGCTGGTGGAGGGGTGAAGTATAGAAAAAGCCTCACGCAGAGAGCACAGAGACGACTACAAGCCGCAGAGAACTCTTTCTGCTGTTCTTGCTGTTCCCTCTGTGGCTCTGTGTGAGGTGCGGTTTGCGATGCCTGGCGTACAGCCGGATTAGTTGCGGCATCCTGGAGTCCAGACCCATACTATCGCCCGGCCCTCCCTCTGCTCGCCCGAGCGTCCCCGACCCCTCGCTCCCATGCAAACTGGAACCCTCGCGACCGTCGCGCTCCTCGTCTGCGCGCCGCTGAGCCTGGTGGGCCAAAGCCCGGTGCCAGGGTCGCAGAACGACCCCCGGCCCGCCGTCCGGGCCGTCGCCCGGAGCTCGGCGGTCGTGATCGACGGGCGGCTCGACGATGCGGCCTGGTCCGCGGCGGAGGTGGCTGGCGACTTCCGCCAGCAGCAACCGGAAGAAGGCGCCGCGCCGACCGAGCGCACGGAGGTCCGCGTGCTGTACGACGCGAGCGCGGTGTACATCGGCGCGCGGATGTTCGACTCCGCGGGACCCGCGGGTGTGCGCAAGCTGCTGGTGCGGCGCGACCAGCTGCTCAATGACAACGCCTCGGACAAGATCGCGGTGGTGCTCGATCCCCACCGCGATCGCCAGACGAGCGTCTGGTTCGAGCTGAATCCGCTGGGCGTGAAGGGCGACCAGCTGAACGGAGATGCCTCCTTCGATCCCGTATGGGAGGGTGCGTCGCGCGTCGATTCCCTCGGCTGGACCGCCGAGTTCAAGATTCCGCTCTCCCAGCTCCGCTTCCCGCGGGATTCGGTGCAGAACTGGGGATTGCAGCTGTGGCGGACGCTGGCACGCCGCAACGAGTCCAGCATGTGGGCCTTCTGGCGGAGGAACGAGCCGGGCGGGCCGGGATACTTTGGCACGGTAACCGGGCTCGCTCTGGCGGCGCAGCCGCGGCGCCTGGAGCTGCTGCCGTACCTGGTGCAGAAGGGCACCTTCGCGGAGCCGCCCGCCGGCAATCCGTTCCGCAGCAGCCGGGAGCTGGTCACGCGCGCTGGCGGCGACCTCAGGTACACCCTGAGCTCCAGCTTCACGCTGGACGCGACGGTGAATCCCGATTTCGGGCAGGTAGAGGTGGATCCGGCGGTGGTGAACCTCTCGGCCTTCGAGACGACCTTCCAGGAGAAGCGGCCCTTTTTCGTGGCCAACGCCGCCAGCTTCTCGTTCGGAGGGGTGAGCTGCTACTTATGCAGCAACGTGTCGAGCCTCAACCTGTTCTACTCGCGCCGGATCGGACGGGCGCCGCAGCTCGCCGGTCTCGTGCAGCCGGGGAACTACGCCGACTTCCCGGACGCGGCGACGATCCTGGGGGCCGCAAAGATCACGGGCCGCACCAGGGGCGGACTTTCGGTGGCCGTGCTCCAGGCGCTCACCAACGAGGTCACCGCGCGCTACGTCCCCCGGGCGACGCCGGACGACGAACCGGCGAGCCGCGAGATCGAGCCGATGACCGGCTACCTGGTGGGCCGGGTGCGGCAGGATCTGCGCAAGGGCGATACGCGGATCGGCTTCATCACCACGCTGACCCACCGGTTCATGACCGATCCGGAGCTGACGAGCAGGCTCCACGGCCGGGCCCAGGCCGCGGGCGCCGACATCCAGCACTACTGGGGAAGGCGCGGCTACTCGGTCGTGGGGCAGGTGGCCTTCTCCAACGTGGCCGGCGACAGCGGCGCGCTCCGCCGCACCCAGCGCACGAGCGCCCACTACTTCCAGCGTCCGGACCGGAAGGCCACCAGCGACGGGATCTTCGACATCAGCTACGACCCCTCCCGCACCTCACTGCGGGGCTACGGGTTGTACGCCAGGGTCGCCAGGGAGAGCGGGAACTGGCGCTGGGAGACCGCGCAGAACTGGCGGAGCCCGGGCTTCGAGGTGAACGACCTCGCGGCGCTCAGCCGCACCGACTACAGGTGGATGCAGGCCAGCGTGCTCCGGAGCTGGACGAAGCCCACCCGGTGGTACCGCGGCGCGGCGGCGACCGTCTCCGCGCAGCAGCAGCTCAACTTCGACGGTGACCGCACCGACCTGCAGGGCGGGATCTCGGGGGAAATCACCTTTCGCAACTACGTTCAGGCGCGCGGCCTGGTGATCACTCACCTGCCGACGTACGACCCCTACCGCACCCGCGGCGGGGTGCTCGTCCGCAGCGCCGGGTACCACCTCGTCTCGTCGTCGGTGAGCGGCGACACCCGCAAGCGCGTGACGTGGGCGGCGAACGCGCAGGGTGGACCCAACATCGCCGACGACGGCGGGTTCGTCACGGGGGGCGTCAGCCTGGTGGTGAAGCCGGCCGAGAACGTGCGCATCAGTCTGGGGCCGTCGTATCTGTACGACGTCGACCCGCGGGCGTTCGTCAGCAACATCGCCGATTCCACGGCCACGCGGTTCGGGGGCGTCCGGAGCGTGTTCGCGCGGCTGGAACAGCAAAACCTCTCCATGAGCGCGCGCGTCAACGCGACCTTCACCCCCACCCTTACGCTCGAGCTGTTCGCCCAGCCGCTCCTGGCGAGCGGCCGCTACAGCGACCTGAACGAGTACCGGGCACCGCGCACCACGGACGCGCTGGTCTACGGCAGGGACGTGGGAACCATGAGCGAGCTCCGCGACTCCACGGGCCGGGTCAGCCGGTACCGCGTTGATCCCGACGGCAACGGTCCCGCGGCGGGATTCGAGGTCGCCAACCCCGATTTCAACTTCCGGTCGCTGCGCGGTACCGGGGTGCTTCGCTGGGAGTACCGCCCGGGGTCGACGCTCTTCGTGGTGTGGACCCAGCAGCGGTCCGGCTCCGGCGCCTTTGGAGACTTCGACTTCCAGCGCGACCGCTCCGCGTTGTTCCGCGACCGTCCCGTCAACGTGCTGCAGCTGAAGGCCAGCTACTGGTTCGGCCTGTAACGGCAACCGCATGGCTCAGACAGAGACAAAGAGCCACAGAGAGAACCGCAAAAGGTTTTCTCCGTGGCTTTTCAGTTCCCTCTGTGTCCTCTGTGTGATGCTTCTCTCTGTTGTTCTTTACGCGCCGCGGACGGGGAGGGTGAAGAGAAAGGTGGCGCCCTCGCCCTCGACGCTCTCCACCCAGATGCGGCCGCCGTGCGCTTCCACGATGCCGCGGGCGATGGAGAGGCCCAGGCCGATGCCGCGGCGGTCCGTCTTGCCCGCCTGCCAGAAGCGCCCGAAGACGCGGGGGATCTGGTCCGCCGGAATGCCGGGGCCGGTGTCTGCCACGGAGATGCGCAGCTCGTCCGCCAGGAGCTGGGCACCCAGCGTGATGCGCCCGCCCGCCGGGGTGAACTTGACCGCGTTCCCCACCAGGTTCGAGATCACCTGCAGCACGCGCGACGAATCCAGCGGGATGCGCGGGAGCTCGTCGGCGATCTGCGCCTCGAAGGTGATGGAGCGCGCCGCGGCGAGCGGCGCCATCATGGCCGAGGCCTCGCGCAGCACGGCGCCCGGGCTCTCGGTGCTGAGATCGAGCGCCAGCTTCCCGCTCTCCATGCGGGTCACTTCCAGCAGGTCCTGGATGAGCTGGTTCATCCGGTCCGTGGTGCGCAGCATCATGTCCATCGGCTTGCGATGGGCGGGCGCCACGTCGTCGGCCATGAGCTGCGCGGCCATGCGGATGGTGCTCAGCGGATTGCGGAGGTCGTGCGCCACCACGCCCAGGATCTCGTCGCGAGCGCGCGTCGCCTGGAGGGCGTCGTGGTAGAGCTGCGCGTGCTCCACCGCCACCATGATGCGCCGCGCCAGCTCCTCGGCCAGTCCCAGGTCGTCGGCGTCCAGCGTGCGGCCGGAGCCGGCGGTCACCAGCGTCACGCCGCCCATCACCTCGCCCGCCGCGACCATCGGCACGCTCGCCACCGAGCGCGGGGCCAGGCGCCGAAGGATCTCGCGCTGGGCATCGTCGTCGCCGGCGTCGGGGCCCAGCTCGGCCGCGACGTCGGCCACCAGGAGGAACTGGCCGCTGGTGCATCCCTTCACCAGGGGGTGGCTGCGAGGGACGGTGCCACCCCACAGCCCGTCGCCGCCGGCCAGCAGCTGCTCCTGCTCCGCGTCCGCGTGCGCGTAGGCGATGCGCTCGCTCCGGCCGTCGCCGTCCATCATCTCCACCACCACGTAGTCGGCCAGGCGCGGTACGGCCAGCCGCGCCACGGTGGAGAGCATGGCGCGGTACTCGAACGACGAGCTCAGCACCCGGCTCGCCTCGGCCAGGAAGGCGGCGCGCGCCTCCGCGGCTTCGGCGCGCGCGCGGGCGGCGCGCTCCCCCAGGTGCAGGAAGCGCGTCGCCAGCAGGTTGCGGATGCGCAGCACCACCTCCACCGCGTCCAGCGGCTTGGTGAGGAAGTCGCTCGCCCCCTCGGATAGGGCGCGCAGCTTCGTCTCGGAGGTGACGTCCGCGGTAAGGACCAGGATGGGGAAGTAGTCGCTCGTGGGGATGGTGGCGCGCAGCTGCCGCATCACCGCGAATCCGTCCACGTACGGCATGTGCAGGTCCAGCAGGAGGATGTCCGGGCACTTCGCCTCGAACAGCTCCGGCACCTGGCGCGGATCGGTGGTCAGGGTGACGTTCTCGAACCCGTCGAAGCGGAGGAACTCCTCCAGGAGCTCCAGGTTCGCCCGCTCGTCGTCCACCACCAGGATGGCGGCGTCCTCCACGGTGCGTGGGGTCACGGCTGGGCTCCCCGCTCGGCGAGGGCGCGGTCGACGGTCTCCATGAAGCGGTCCAGGTCCAGGGGCTTGGTCATGTACTCGTGCGCGCCGGCGGCGCGCAGGCGCTCCACCTGCCCCGGCGTGGCGTCGGCGCTGATCACCACCACGGGCGTGTCGCGGGTGCGGGGGTCCGCGCGCAGGCGGCGCAGCACCTCGCCGCCGCTCATGTCGGGCAGGTGGAGGTCCAGCAGGATCAGGTCGGGCGCGTGCTCCCACGCCAGGTCCAGCCCCATCCGCCCCTGCATGGCGGAGAGGAGGGTGATCTCCGGGCGTGACGAGAGGAGCGACTCCACCAGCGTCAGGTTCGCCAGGTTGTCTTCCACGTAGAGAAGGGTGGCCGGCGGACCCTCGTGCTCCTCGGTGCGCGGCTCGCGCGGGGCGGGCGCGGGCTGCGGAAGGCGGCTGCTGGGGTCGTCCGCCACCGGCAGCTCCAGCCAGAAGGTGCTGCCGCGCCCCAGCTGGCTCTCCGCCGTCAGCGAGCCGCCCATCGCCTCTGCCAGCCGGTGCGACAGGGCGAGGCCCAGACCCGTCCCCTCCACCCCCGTCTCCTCCGCGCCCAGCCGCGCGAATGGGACGAAGAGCTCTTCCATCCGCTCCGGGTCGATGCCGCGCCCGGTGTCGTGCACCCCCACGCGCAACCGCCCGTCCGCCTCTTCCCAGGTCAGGCGCACGGAGCCGCCGGGATGGTTGTACTTGACGCCGTTGGAGAGGAGGTTGAGGAGCACCTGCGCCAGCCGCTGCCGGTCCGCGCGCACCCAGCGCCCGGGCGCCTCCGGCGGATCGGAGACCCTGCACCCGGTCTGCGCGGCGAGGGGGCGGATCAGGTTGACGGCCTCGCCGAGCGCCGCGTCCAGCCGCACCGGCTCCAGCGAGAGCGGCTGGCGGTCGCTCTCGATGCGCGCGATGTCGAGCACCTCGTTGATCAGGTTCAGGAGATGGCGTCCGGCCCGCAGGATCTGGTCCACGGACTTCCGCTGGTCGGGCGTGGGGCTGCGGCGCTCCAGCAGCTGCGCGAAGCCCAGGATGGAGTTCATGGGCGTGCGCAGCTCGTGGCTCATGCGGCTCAGGAACTCGCTCTTGGCCTGGTTGGCCGTCTCGGCCGCCTCGCGCGCCCGCTCGGCCTCGGCGCGCGCCTGCTCCAGCGCCTCCTCCGCCCGCTTGCGCTCGGTGACGTCGCGCGAGTTGACGATCACCCCTTCTTCCGCGCCCGTGCGCAGGAGCGTGGTGCCCACCGACTCCACGTGCCGCCAGCTGCCGTCCTTGTGGAGGAAGCGGAAGGCGGCCGAGCGCGTCTCGCCCGGGTTCATGGCGACCTCGGCGAGCTTCTCCACCACCCCGGCCGCATCGTCGGGATGGATCAGCTCGAAGGCGTTGCGCCCCTCCAGCTCGGCGGGAAGGAAGCCGAAGAGCCGCTCCACCGCCGGGCTCTGGTACTTCATCACCCCGTCGGTGTCCAGGATCGTCACCAGGTCTGAGGCGTTCTCGATGACGGCGCGGAAGTGCTCCTCGCTGCGCCGCAGCGCCTCCTCGGCGCGCTTGCGCTCGGTGACGTCACGGGCGTTCACCACCAGCCCCTCCGCCGCCGAGTCCGGCCGCAGGGTGCGCGCGGCCGCCTCGAACACCCGCCACGACCCGTCGCCGTGGCGGTAGCGGAACTCCACCTGGATGGTGGCGCCGGGGTTGTGAATGGCGAAGTCGCGCAGCCGCGCCACCTCCGGCCAGTCGTCGGGGTGGATCGTCTCGATGGTGCTGTGCCCCACCCGCTCCTCCGGCTTCCACCCCAGCAGCCGCTCGGCCGAGGGGCTCACGTAGCGCGTGATCCCCTCCGCGTCGATGATGGCGATCAGGTCCGACCCGTTCTCGATCAGCGCGCGGAAGTGCTCCTCGCGGTGCCGCAGCTCGCGCTCCCACCCCTTTCGCTCGGTGATGTCGCGGACGACGCCCACCACCTGCCCGTGGCCGTCCAGCGGAATCAGGCGCGCCTCGAACTCCTGCGGCTTCCCCTCTACCTCCAGCGTGTACTCCACCGCCGTGAGCTTCCCGTCCGCCGCCACCCGCGCCAGCGCCTCGGCGATGCGCTCGCCCGCCCGCGCGGGGAGGATCTCCTGCACGCGCTGGCCCAGGAAGACGTCGGCGGCGGCGTACAGCCCCATCCCGCTCCCGGCCTGGAAGTCCAGGATCGTCCCGTCCGCCTCCATGCGGAAGTACAGGTCGGGGAGGGCGTGGAAGACCGCCTGCAGCTCGGCGCTCTTCTGCACCACCACCTCCTCGGCGCGGGCGCGCTCCGCGATCTCCTCCTCCAGCGCCAGGTTGGCCTCGGCCAGCTCGGCGGTGCGCTCCTGCACGCGCACCTCCAGCTGGTCGCGCGCCTCGCGCAGCTCCCGCTCGGCCGCCTTGCGCTCGGTGATGTCGCGCAGGAAGCCGGCGAAGATGCGCCGCCCGCCGCTGGGGTACTCGCCGATGGAGATCTCGACCGGGATCTCCGTGCCGTCCTTGCGCACGGCGGTCACCTCGGCCATCGCCCACTCGCTGGCGCGCTTTCCGGCCTCCAGGTAGCGCGCGATTCCCGTGTCGTGGAGAGCCGGGGGCTGGAGGATGGAGATGTTCCGCCCCACCAGCTCCTCGGCCGTGTAGCCAAAGGTGCGCTCCGTGGCCGGGTTGGCGGAGAGGATGGTGCTCTCCTCGTCCATCGTGACGATGGCGTCCGCGGCGGTCTGGATGAGGGTGCGGGAGCGCTCCTCGCTCTCGCGCAGCTCGTCCAGCGCGCGCCGCTCGTCGGTGACGTCCTGGTGCACCAGGATCACCTCGCGGATGGCCCCGTCCTCGTCCTTGACGGTGCAGATGGAGGCGTGGAGCCAGCGCGGCCCTCCGCCCTCGTTCACCGGCAGCTCCGCCCGGCCGGGGCCCTGGCCCACGCGCGAGGGGTCGAACAGGGTGGGAGGCAGCTCCACCTCCTCCCCCGCGAATCCCTGGCGGATCAGCGGATGGATCTCGGCGAGCTGCGGATCGGTGAGCGGGTTGAAGCGCCGCCGCTCCGTGGGATGCGAGCGAAAGAGGCGCTCCCAGGCGCGGTTCACCTGCAGCGTCTCCCCCTCTGGCGAGAAGATCTGGATGCTGAAGGGGAACTGCTCGAAGAGGGCGCGGAAGCGCGTCTCAGACCGGCGCAGCGCGGCCTCGGCGTCGCGGCGCTCGGCGGTCAGGCGCAGGTTCTCCAGCGCGGACGCGGCCAGCGAGGCGAGCGCCTCCACCACCTCCACGTCCGCGGGGGTGTAGATGTCCGCCGTGTAGCTCTGCACGGAGATGATGCCGCGCACCTCGCCGCCCACCAGGATGGGGGTGCGGATCACCGACTCCGAGCGGCGCCTGGTCCCGGTGGCCGTGGCCCCCTGCCCGGCGGGATCGTCGGAGCGCAGGGTGAGAAGGGAGCGGCGCTCGCTCACCACCCGCTCGCCGGGCGTCCCCTCGGCGGAGGTGATGTCGGGCGGCGTGTACTCCCCCGCGTCGTTGCCGCCGAAGCCGTGGAAGGCGTGCCCGCGCGGGTCGTAGGCGAAGATGAAGAAGGCGTCCAGCGGCAGCACGGTGCGGCACGCCTCCTCCAGCACGGTGCGCAGCTCCGACGGCGTCTCCGCCCCCACCACCGCCGCCGCCGCCGATGCCACGGCGCGCATCCGCTCGGCGGTGCGGCGCGCCTCCTCTTCCGCGCGGCGGCGCTCGGTGACGTCGCGGTAGCTCCACACCCGCCCCACCGCCTCCTCGCCCACGAGCTGCGGCTGCGAGTACAGCTCCAGGATGCGCCCGTCGCGCAGCCGCACCTCGTCCAGCGACACCCCCACCATGCTGCTGCGGATCTCCAGCACGTGCGCGCGGAAGGCGTCCGAGTCCTCCACGCACGACGCCGCGTGCTCCAGCGGCGCGTCGTTGCCCGGCGCCACCTCGTCGGGGTCGGTCCCCCAGATCGCGGAGAACTTGCCGTTGGCGGTCACCACCTTGCCGTCGCGGTCCACCACCAGCAGCCCGTCCGCCGCCGACTCCAGCGTGGCGCGCAGCAGCGACAGCGAGTGTTCCAGCGCCGCCGCGGCCTCCACCCGCTCCGTGATGTCGCGCAGGTGGGCGGTGAAGACGGGGGGCCCGTCCAGCGGAACGCGCGTCACGGTGAGCTCCACGGGGAACTCGGCGCCGTCCGCGCGCATGGCGTACGTCTCCACGCGCTCGCCCAGCACGCGCGCGGGGCCCTCCAGGTGCCGCTCCACCGCCAGCGGATGCCCGTCGCGGAAGCGGTCGGGGACGATCAGCTCGGCCAGCGGCCTCCCCATCGCCTCGCCGGCGGCGAAGCCAAAGGTGCGCTCGGCGGCGGGGTTGAAGTCCAGCACCCGCCCCTCGCCGTCCATCACCACCACGCAGTCAAGCGCCGCGCGCACCACCGCCGCGCCGCGTCCCTGCGCATGGCGGGCGGTCTCCTCCGCGCGCCGCCGGTCGGCCGCCTCCAGCGCCAGCGCAACGATGTCCGCCACGTTGGCCACGAACTCCTCCTCGTCCGGCGCCCACTCGCGCGGCGGCCCCACGTGCTCGCAGCAGAGGACGCCCGCCACCACCCCCTTCCTCCAGAGCGGCACGTCCAGCATCGCCCCGATCCCCTCGCGCAGCAGGTAGGGGGCGAGCTCGCGGGTGCGCGGGTCCTCCATCGCGTCGCCGGCGGCCAGGGCGCGGCTCTCGGCCAGCGCGGCGAAGTAGGCCGGGTACTGCTCGGCGCGCAGCAGCATCCCGCGCTCCCACTCGCCCGTGGAGGCGCGGAAGAGCGCGGCGCACTCCAGCTCCGTCGTCCCGCCGGAGGGGGCGAGCCACACGCTGGCCCGCTCCACCCCCAGCGTACGGGCGGCGGCGCGGGTGGCGGCGTGCAGCTCCGCCTCCAGGTCGCTCTTGTCCAGCCGCGACAGCTCCACCAGGGCGGCGTTGTGGCGCTGGATCCGCTCCGCGCGCGCGGTCCGCTCCGCATCCGCCTGCTCGTGCAGCACCGCCGCCTCCTGCAGCAGCCGCAACTGGCGCCGCAGCTCGAGCTGGCCCATCGCCTGCCCGGCCAGGGAGCGCAGCGCCTCCATCTGCTCGCCGCTGAGCTGGCGCGGCACGCGGTCCACCACGCACAGCGTCCCCAGGGCGTGCCCCTCCGGCGTCACCAGCGGCGCCCCCGCGTAGAAGCGGATGTGGGGCAGCGACACGACCATGGGGCTGGCGGCGAAGCGCGGGTCCGCCAGCGCGTCCGCCACCACGAAGAGCCCCGGCTGCTCGATGGCCTGCGCGCAGAACGACACCTCGCGCGGCATCTCGGTGGCATCGATCCCCAGGCGGCTCTTGAACCACTGCCGCTCCCCGTCCACCAGCGTCAGCAGCGCGATGGGGGTGCCGCAGATCTGCGCGGCCAGGCGCGTGAGCGCGTCGAACTCGGGTTCGGGGGGCGTGTCGAGGATCCCGTATCCGTGCAGCGCCGCGAGGCGCTCGGACTCTCTGGATGGGCTCACGGCTTCCATGTGACGCATGGCGCGGAGGGGGCGGGCGCGGGTTTGCAGCGAGATGGTTATAACGGGCGGGCCACGCGCGCGGAACACGCGCGAGCAAGGCTACGAATGTACGCGCCGCCTCCCAGCTGAGCCATGGGTCAATCTCCCCACGGCCGGCATCCATCCCGCCGCCGCGCCGCATTGCCGACGCCCCCCTCCTCCCCCACATTCGGCTGGAAACCTGCAAGGGCTCGCAACAAGCGGAGACACCATGCGCCCGGGAGCGTCGAATGGACAACAGAAAGGACGAGCCGTCGCGCTCCCCCGCCATCGAGAAGTGCGTGGACGAGGAAGTGCTGGAGTGGTACCGCATGACTCCGCTGGAGCGCTGGGAGGAGAGCATGCGGCTGTGGAGCACCTTCCGCCTGCTGGGAGGCCGGTTTGAGCCCGAGCCCGATACCCAAAGTCCTTTCCACGATGCGCGAGCACGACGTGCTGGCCCTGCTGATGGGCGGCCACCAGTGCGCATGATCCGGCGCGGCGGAGTTTAGTCCGGATGCCGAGTCTGGCGAACTGCAGGGCTCACGCGGAGACGCGGAGGCGCCGAGAACAACGGTTAAAAGCATCACGCAGAGGGCACAGAGGGAACCGTAAGCCAGAGAGAACCTCTTTGCAGTTCTTCCTCCGTGCCTCTGTGTCTCTGTGTGAGCCATGTAGTTGCTATTTCCTTCGCGTCTCCGCGTCTCCGCGTGAGGCCCGCTGTTACGGAGACGGTGAGATCTCCGATGCTTGACGTTGCCGTCGTGGGCGCGGGGCACAACGCGCTGATCGCGGCGGCGTACCTGGCGCGCGCGGGGCACAGCGTGGAGGTGTTCGAGCGCGCCGCGCGCCCCGGCGGCGGCGTGCAGACGCGCGACGACATCTTCCCGGGCTGCCGCATCGACGTGGGATCGTCCGCCCACATCCTGATCCACCTCACCCCCATCCTGGCCGAGCTGGAGCTGGAGCGCCGCGGCCTGCGCTACGTGGACTGCGATCCGTGGGCCTTCTACCCGCTGGAGGATGGCCGCGCGATCTACTTCCACCGCGACGTCGCGCGTACCTGCGAGTCGATTGCCGCCATTTCGCCCCAGGATGCGGAGGCGTACCCGCGCTTCCTGGACGAGTGGCGGCCCATCAGCCTCGCCGTGCTGCGAGCGTTCCAGGACGTGCCCACGCCGCTGAAGCTGGGTTGGACGATGGCGACCGGCGGCGGGTTCGCAAAGAAGAAGGGGGCCGACAGCGCCGCGATGCTCCAGACGATCCTGGGATCGTACCGGCAGCTCATCGACCGCACCTTTCGCCATCCCGCCGTGCGCGCCGCCATCGAATGGATCGCCGCGCAGAGCGGGCCGCCGCCAATGGAGCTGGGCACCGCACCGCTGGCCGGGTGGCAGCCGCTCTACCACGAGAGCGGAGTAAAGCGCGCTGTCGGCGGCTCGGGCGCGCTCACCACCGCGCTCGTTGCGCTGATCGAAGACCACGGCGGACGCGTGCATACCTCGACGCCGGTGCGCCGCATCGTGGTGGAGGGCGGGCGCGCCGTGGGCGTGGAGGTCGCCGACGGGGCCGAGCCCGGCCTGCCGCTGGACGCTCCCGCCATCACCGGCGGCCGGACGCGGGTGGTGCGGGCGCGGACGGTGCTCGCCGGCTGCCACGCCGCAACGACGTTCCTCAGGCTCCTGGCGGACGCGCCCGAAGCCGCGGCCATGCGCGAGCAAGTGGCGAACGCGCGCATCGGCAACGGCTTCGGGATGATCCTGCGCTGCGTCACCAGCCAGCTTCCCGCCTACGCCGGCTGGGAAGGCGACCCCGCGCGCGGCGGCGATGGCGCCCCCGGCCCCATGCACCAGGGCCTCCAGCTCCTCTGCCCTCCTGCCCCCTATCTCGACGCCGCCTACGCCGACTACCTGCGCGGCGAGCCCGCCCGCGACCCCGCCGTCGTCGCCATGACCTGGACGGCGGTCGATCCGTCGCTCGCGCCGCCGGGGAAGCATCTCCTCTTCGCCTGGGCGCAGTGGCATCCGTACGCCCTGGCCGGCGGCCGCGGTTGGGGCGAGGAGCGTGGGCGCGCCGCGGACGACATCCTGCGCGCCGTGGGCCGCTTCGCCCCCAACGTCCCCGACTGCGTGGAGCAGGTGCACATCCAGACGCCGGTGGACCTGGAGCGCGAGCTCGGCCTGTACAACGGCAACGTGATGCACCTGGAGATGTCGCTCGACCAGATGTTCATGTTCCGCCCCGCGGCGGGGCTCTCCGGCTACGGCACCTCTATCCCGGGTCTCTACCTCACCGGCGCCAGCACGCACCCCGGCGGCGGCGTCTTCGGCGCATCCGGCCGCACCGCCGCCCGCATCCTGGCGAAGGCGCTGAAGTAGCCGCAACACACGGCGCCCGGGCCTTCATTCCACAGGACAACCATGCAACGACTCGGCGGAAAAGTGGCGCTGGTGACGGGCGCGGCGCGGGGTATCGGCGCGGCGGTGGCGGAGCGATTCGCGGCGGAGGGCGCACGCGTCGTCCTCACCGACATCCGCGACGAAGAGGGCGCGGCGACGGCGGCGCGCATCGGCGGCGAGGCCGCGTACCTCCGCCTGGACGTGCGCCGCGAGGAGGATTGGGAAGCCGCGATGGCCTGGACCGCGGAGAGCTTCGGCCGGCTGAACGTGCTGGTGAACAACGCCGGCATCACCGGCTTCGAAGAAGGATTCGTCGCGCACGACCCGGAGAACGCCACGCTGGAAGGCTGGCGCGCGGTTCACGCCACCAACCTGGACGGCGTCTTCCTGGGATGCCGCGCCGCCATCCGGCAGATGAGGGAGGGCGGCGGCTCCATCGTCAACGTGGCGTCGCGGTCGGGGCTGGTGGGGATCCCCGCGGCGGCGGCGTACGCCAGCAGCAAGGCGGCGGTGCGCAACCACACCCGCACCGTCGCGCTGTACTGCGCGGAGCAGGGGCTCGGCATCCGCTGCAACGCCATCTTCCCCGCCGCCATCCTCACCGCGATGTGGGAACCGATGCTGGGCAACGGCCCCGACCGCGCCGATCGCATGGCCGCCCTGGTGCGCGACACCCCGCTCCGCCGCTTCGGAACGCCGGAAGAGGTCGCGCACGCCGCCGTCTACCTGGCCTCCGACGAGTCGGCCTACACCACGGGAGCCGAGCTGGTGCTGGACGGCGGACTGCTCGCCGGCTCCTCCGCACGCCCGGAGCGCTGACTGCGCAGGATAACCTTAACCGCCTGTTTGTATTTCCACGGGTTCAATGGCGGCCATGATCGAAACAGAACCGAGCCGTGAAGTCGCCAAATGGGCTTCGCGGCTTCTTCCATGTGGATGGGCAATCGAAGAACCCAAGAGACATCCTGGGGAAATCAAGTTTGGAGAAGTGCACCAAAGTTTCACAGAGGGGTTGACTCGCACAATCCGTGTCGTTAAATAACTGCACCGTGACCGGGCGTGCACACCGTTCGCGGCAACCCACCGAGCAGCGATGGCCAATCCCGGTCGCTGCTAACGATCCTCTTGCGCACAAATCGGTAACTAAGATGATCCAGCCCGCCATCCCATTCATCCCCCGCAGTGTCCGCATTGCCGGCGCCGGCGCGTACGTCCCCTCGCGCGTGGTGGAGACCGCGCGCATGGTCGAGGCGATCCCCGGCTGGTCGTCCGAGTGGATCGAGGAAAAAACCGGAATGCGCGAGCGGCGCTTCCTGTGGGACGTGGACGTGGAGTCCGGCGTGGCCGTAGCGCCGCCGCAGGTGGAGGGCGAGTGCCGCACCAACACCGACATGTGCGAGGTGGCGGTGCGCCGCGCCCTGGACATGGCCGAGATCGACGCGAAGGAGCTGGACGCCGTGCTCCTGGTGACCTGCACGCCGGACCGCCTCAACTTCAGCTACGACGCCATGGAGCTGCACCGGCGCCTCGGCTGCCGGGTGGACACCTACGCGCTGACGGTGGACGACGGGTGCGGCGGTACGCCGTACATCATGGACATGGCGTACCGCATGATCCGCAGCGGTGCCGTGAGCACGGTGGCGGTGATCGGCTCGGCGTGCACTTCGGCGCTGATCGACCGCAACGTGTGGAGCGGCGAGGTGAACCACACCCCCGGCCGCAAGCCGCTGAACGCCGCCTTCGGGATGTACGTCTTCGGCGACGCGGCGGGCGCGGTGATCCTGCGCGCGGACCCGGACCCCAGGCTGGGGATCATGTCCTCCATCTCGGGGAACGACTACCAGGAGCTGGTGGTGCGGCGCGCGGGCGGCGTGCACGAGCGGCTGTACGGAAAGAGCACGCCCGCCGAGGACGCCTTCGTGATCGACGGCCAGCTCGTGGCCCGCTCGTACCGCGTCTTCATGAAGCGGTGCATCAACGACGTCCTCGCCACCCACCCCGAGCTGACGGACGAGGTCAAGCGCTACTACTTCCACCAGCCCAACAAGCGCCTCCTCGACCACTTCGTCGCCGACATGGGCCTCCCCGCCGACCGGGTGGCCTGCAACGTCGACCGCTACGGCAACACCTCCGCCGCCGGCATGCTCGTCCTGCTGGCCGAGGACCTCGAAGCCGGCGTGGTCAGTCTCGGCAGCGGCGACCTGGTGATGATCGCCGCCGTCGGCGCGAACGTGCACTACGGCGCGCAGCTGGTACGGCTGTAAAAGAAGCGCGTTAGTGCGTGTGTATCGATCGGCGGGCATCCCTCCCCCCGTTCTGTCATCCTGAGCGACGCGCTTCACCGCCCTTTCTTCCGCGCCAGCCTTTGGCGCGGAGCGAAGGATCTACTGCGCGTTGCGAGGGGCCGGGCGTGACGTGCCGTTCCCGGCCCACTCCGGCTAGATCACCTCCATTCCCTGCAGTAAGGAGATTGCCCCAAAAAATGAATCCCATCTCTCGCTCCCTCGGCGCCGCGGCGCTGGTGCTTGCCCTTGCGGCATGTGACGATGGACGCACTTCGCCGGTGCAGCAGGACTTGCCGGCCGGGCCCGTGTTGAGCGCGGCGGCCAACGCGGACGAGGGTGGCGGCCCGAATCGCGACGGCGTGCAGGTGCTGCGCTTCCGCTCCGAAGAGGACCCTTCGGTGACGCCGGACCCGGCGGTGTGTGCGGCGGCGGGCTTCACCTCCAACGTGCGCTTCGGGGCGGTGCTCTACTCCGAGGCATCCAACGGCGCGGAAGGGCGCATCGTCAACCGCAGCGCCCGCCGCATCGGCACGGCCACGGCGTGCGCGCGCATCACCGACCCGCGCTTTCCGCCCGACCTGCGGCAGGAGTTCTACGTGCGTTTCGACCTCCCCGAGGGGCCGGTCACCGCGCGCGGCGGGTGCACCCTGGTCAGCAACGACGTCCCCACCGCCGGGCTGGTGCTCGCCGGCTGCCACCTGCGCGTGACCGAGGCGCCGTCGTGGTACACGGGCGGCGCCATCGCCTCGCTCTCGGTGTTCAACCCGCGCAAGATCCCGGGCTACCTCACCGGGTCGGACTACACGCTCCAGCTCTACGAGGGTCCGCGCCAGATCGGCTCTCCGCACGGCGACTGATCCCGCAACAGCAGCCTCACACAGAAACACGGGGGGGTACAGCAAGGACGGCCAGAGCGGTTCGTCTCTGCGCCTTGCAGTTTCCTCCGTGTTCTCTGTGTGAGGCTTTTCTCACGCCGCCGCGCATCCTATGTGGTGAATCGCGCTCACCTTGCCTGTTCCGGCGCAGAATGCTACAGTGTCCCCTCTCCACCGCCTCCGGCCGACCATTGGGCTGGGGGCGTGCTGCACTCACGACACGAGATGGATGCCGATGGCCACGACGCTGAACCCTTCCTCGGACGCACCCGCGTTCGGGCGCGAAAGCCGGCATGGGCTGGACAACCACGGGATCCGCAACCCCGGAACCGTGTTCTGGAACCTGACCCCCACCGAGCTCGTGGAGCACGCCATCCGCCGTCAGGAGGGGATCCTGGTGGAAGGCGGCCCCTTCAACGCCGTCACCAAGCCGCACACCGGCCGCTCGCCCAACGACAAGTTCGTGGTGCGCGATGAGAACACCGAGGCGGACGTGTGGTGGGGGAAGGTGAACCAGCCCATCTCCCCCGAGCACTACGCGGCGCTGCGCGAGGAAGTGCTCGGCCACCTGGAAGGGCAGGACCTCTTCGTGCGCGACATGTGGGCCGGCGCCGACCCCGAGTACCGCCTCGCCGTGCGGGTGATCACCCCCAACGCGTGGCACAACCTCTTCGCCAACAACATGTTCCGCCGTCCGGACGACGCGGAGCTGGACGCGATGGTCCCCGGCTTCACCATCCTGCACGCCCCCGAGTACGAGGCCGATCCGGCCAAGCATGGCACCCGCAGCAGCACCTTCATCCTGGTCAACTTCACCGCGAAAGAGGTGATGATCGGGGGGACGCGCTACGCGGGCGAGCTCAAGAAGTCCATCTTCAGCATCCTCAACTACCTGCTCCCCAAGCAGGGCGTGCTGGCGATGCACTGCTCGGCCAACGTGGGGCCGGACGGCGACACGGCGCTCTTCTTCGGCCTCAGCGGCACCGGCAAGACCACGCTCTCGGCCGATCCGGAGCGCGGGCTGATCGGCGACGACGAGCACGGGTGGACGGACCGGGGGATCTTCAACTTCGAGGGCGGCTGCTACGCCAAGGCCGTGAAGCTCTCGCCCGAGGGTGAGCCGGAGATCTACGCCACCACGCGCATGTTCGGCACGGTGCTGGAGAACTGCATCGTGGACGAGAAGCGCCGCGTGGACTTCGACGACATCTCGATCACCGAGAACACGCGCATCTCGTACCCGCTGCACTACATCGCCAACTTCGTCCCGGAGGCGCAGGGCGGGCACCCGCGCAACATCGTCTTCCTGACGGCCGATGCGTACGGCGTGCTCCCCCCGATCTCACGGCTCTCGGCGGAGCAGGCGATGTTCTACTTCCTCTCCGGCTATACGGCCAAGGTGGCCGGTACGGAGCGCGGGGTGAAGGAGCCGCAGCCCACCTTTTCGGCGTGCTTCGGCCAGGTCTTCCTGCCGCTGCACCCCGGCGTGTACGCGGACCTTCTGGGCCAGCGCATCGAGGAGCACGGCTCGCGCGTGTGGCTGGTGAACACCGGGTGGACGGGCGGCCCGTACGGCGTGGGCTCGCGGATGAAGCTCTCCTACACCCGCGCCATGGTGCGCGCCGCCCTCGCCGGCGAGCTGGACGACGTGGAGACCACCGAGTCGCCCTTCTTCCGCCTGCAGATCCCCACCGAGATCCCGGGCGTCCCCTCCGACGTCCTGATCCCGCGCGACACCTGGGCGGACAAGGACGCCTTCGACAAGCAGGCGCGCGAGCTGGCGGACAAGTTCATCGCCAACTTCGAGCAGTTCGCCGACCGAGTTCCCGAGGCGGTGCGCACGGCGGGGCCCAAGCCGGCGTAACGCGGGCCCCTCTCCCCGCTCGTTCCTCGCTGCCCCTTCCCCAAACTGCTGGGGGAGGGGCGTTTGGCGTGCATGGGGGCGGAGTGGCACGGTAGAAGGCACGGGCAAGCACGCGGGGCGGCCCCTACCACTTCGGGTGTGCGGGGCGGGGGTCGATGTGGGGGCGACGGCGGGCGCGATGAATCGCGCCCCTACCGGATCTGCGCGCTACCCACGGAGTTCTCCCCCTCACTGCTGCTCCTCTTGCTTTATGGCGGGAGGCAGCGTACCAATGGAGTGGGTGGAAACCGCCGTATTCACCCGCTCACCCGCCGCAAGCGCAACGTCCGCATGCCGAGAATCACCGAGGAGCGCCGCGAAGACCGCCGGGAGGCCATCTTCCAGGCCGCCGTGGAGTGCCTGGCCGAGCATGGCTGCGCGGGCACCAACATGCGGACCATCGCCGAGGCGGTGGGGCTCACCAAGGGCGGGCTGTACCCGTATTTCGACAGCAAGGAAGCGATCCTCCTCGCCATCGCGGACCGCTACCTGGAGACGCAGATCTCCATCCTCGCCCCGCGCGAGGGGGTGAGCGCGCAGCAGCAGCTGATCGAATTCCTGGAGAGCTACAAGCAGTCGTCGCAGGACCCGCACGACAACGCCGCGCGCCGCGCCGTCGTCGACCTGTGGCTCTCCGCCGGAGAGATCCCTGCGGTGCGCGCCAACATCCAGGGGCGCCACGAGGCGTACCTGTCGGCACTCGCCGCGCTGGTGCAGCGGGGGCAGGATGAGGGCGTCTTTCGCCTGGACATCCCCCCCGAGCACGCCGCCGGGCTGATCCTGGCGGCGCGCGACGGGATGCTCTTTCAGTCCGTGAAGCTGGGGGTCCCCGTCCCCATCCCGCAGCTCGTCGATTGCCTGCGCCGGGCCCTGGTCGACTACCTGACCGGCGTCCCCGGCGCGGGCGACGCGGTGCCGCCGGAGCTGGCCGCCGCGCATTGACCGAAGAAGCGGGCCCGGAGAGATTCCCGGCCCGCTTCCTTTTACGGTCACCCGCTCCATCCGGCGCATGCTGCTACGCTCCGCCCGCACCCTGCTGCTCGCCGTCCTCCTCGCCACCGGGTGCGCGACGGCCCCGGCGCCCTCCGCCCCGCGGCCGAGCACCGGGATCCCGGTGCTCACCTGGCACAACCTCAAGGACCATCTCACCGAGGGCGACGGCTCCATGACCGAGTCGTACGCGAGCTTCGAGGCGATGCTCCGCTTCCTCAGGGAGAACGGCTTCCGCTCCGTCTTCCCGGAAGCGGCGGGCACGCCCGGAGGGCGCCCGGTGATCCTGACCTTCGACGACGGCCACCGCGAATCCGCGCTGGGAGCCGCCGCCCTGCTGGAGCGCTACGGCTTCCGCGGCATCTTCTTCGTCATCCCGAACCGCACCCGCGCCGAGCCAGGCAACTTCCTCTCGCCCGACGATCTCGTGCGCCTATCGCGCGCCGGCCACCGCATCGCGCCGCACGGCTACGACCACCGCAGCATGGCCACGTCGGTCACCGAGGTCGCCGCGACCCTCGCCCGCTCAGCAGGCATGACGGGGGAGAGCGCGCGCACGGCGCCCTCCGTGCTGGACTTCGCCTTCCCCTTCGGCCACTACCTCCCCGAAGTGGCCGAAGCGGTCGGGCAGCGCTTCCGCTACCTGCACACGGTCAACCCCGGCTACTGGGACGGCCGTTCGGCGCTCCTTCCGCGCATGCTGATCATGCCCGCCGTGGACCCCGCGCTCTTTCGCGACTACGTGCTCGGCGGCGCGGACTACCGCCCGATCCTGGAGCCGCTCTTCGCCGACGGCGCCGTCGCGGAGACCGTCTCCTTCACCGCGCGCGGCGC
Source organism: Longimicrobium sp. (assembly GCA_036389135.1). Classification (NCBI taxonomy): domain Bacteria; kingdom Pseudomonadati; phylum Gemmatimonadota; class Longimicrobiia; order Longimicrobiales; family Longimicrobiaceae; genus Longimicrobium; species Longimicrobium sp. The sequence goes on along the minus strand of DASVQP010000111.1, from coordinate 85,810 downwards.
CCCGGTCCCCGACAGCATCCAGATCTTCGCCATCTCCGCCGATGCGGAGGGCCGCAGCTACACCATCCGCCCCCTCGGCGAGAACCTGCGCATCAACGGCGACACGGTGACGGTGGCCCTGGGCGCGCACATGCGGCGCTACCACGGCCCCGGCCGCGAAGTCATCAGCTACGCCCTGGTCACCCGACGCGATGGACGTCTGCGGTACCTGAGCCCCGGCGTCCTCAACTGGATCCGCGACCCCGGCGCGCCTCGCTAACAACGGGGCTCACACAGAGACACAGAGCCACAGAGAGAACCGCAAAAGGGTTTCTCTGTGGCTTTCTGTTCCTTCTGTGTTCTCTGTGTGAGGCTTTTGGGATGCTACGGCTGCTTGTGCACCACGCCGCTGCGCATCACGAACACCGGTCGCTCCATCACGCGGATGTCGCGGATGGGATCGCCGGGGACGGCGACGATGTCGGCCATCTTCCCCGCGGCGAGCGTCCCCACCTCACGGTCGACACCCAGGAGGCGCGCCGCGTTCACGGTGCCGGCCTGGATCGACTGCATCGGCGTGAGGCCGCTCCACTCCACCAGCAGCGTGAACTCGTGGCCGTTGGCGCCGTGCGCGCCCACGCCCGCGTCCGTGCCGAGGGCGATCGGCACACCCAGGCGCGCCGCCATGCGGCTGGTGTTGCGCATGGCGTTGCCGGCGGCGCGCGCCTTCTCCGCCCGCTGGCCCGTGAGGACGCCGGAGTCGGCCGCGCGCAGCACCGTCTCGCCCGCGCTGAGGGTGGGGACCAGGTAGGTGCCGCGCTGCCTCATCAGCCGCGCTCCCTCCTGGTCCAGAAAGGAGCCGTGCTCGATGGAGGCGACCCCCGCGCGCACGGCGGCCCGGATGCCCTCCGCGCCGTGGGCGTGCGCCATCACCTTGCGCTCCAGCAGGCGCGCCTCCTCCACCGCCGCGCGCAGCTCCTCGTCGGAGAGCTGCTGCACGCCCACCGCGTCGCCCTCGGAAAGGACGCCGCCCGTCGCGCAGATCTTGATGACGTCGGCGCCGTACTTGGCCAGGTAGCGTTCGGCCGCGGCCACCTCGTGCGGCGAGTTGGCGATGCCGCGGCGGTAGTCGCCCTCCAGCAGCCCCGGCCGGAAGCCGTTCTCGTCGCAGTGGCCGCCCGTGATCCCCACCGCGTGGCCGCTGGCCAGGATGCGCGGCCCCACCACGATCCCCTGGTTGATGGCGTTGCGCAGCGCCACGTCCGAGAAGTCCTCCGATCCGGCGTTGCGCACGGTGGTGAAGCCGGCCATCAGCGTCCGCCGCGCGTTCTCCACCCCCAGGATCGCCGCGGTGGCGGGGAAGTCGCGCACCGCCGCGTCGTCGCCCGCGGGGTCGCCCAGCGTGCGGCCCATGATGTGGACGTGCGCGTCGATGAAGCCGGGAAGGAGGGTGGCGTCGCCCAGCTCCACCACGCGCGCGCCCGCGGGCTCGGCCACGCTCCCGCGCCGCCCGGCGGCCACGATGCGGTCGTTCGTCACCACCACCACCGCGTTCGATATGGGCGCGGCGCCGGTGCCGTCGATCAGCCGCGCGGCGTGCAGCACCACGGTGCCGGTGCCGCGCACGGGGTAGTTGGTGGCCCGCGGCTGCTGCGCGGCGAGGGGTGCGGCGATGGCCGCGGCGAGCGACAGGGCGAGCGTTGCGCGGGTCACGATCCCTCCGAATCGATGGGCGTTCTGGCCTGCTGCGGATGCGCGCAAGGTACGAACGTCCGTCCGCCGCCGAAAGGATCACGCCCCGGAACGGCATTCATCGCAACGGGATGCGCGGATACAGAGATGCCGTTCGAGCGCCTCGTGCGGCGCGCGACAACAAAATTCTTGACAGGGCGGAACTTTCGCGCGATATTGTTGAGCGCGATAGACGTCGATACCAATCGACGCTGATTCCAGTGTTAGATGGGAACCTGGACGCAACAGTCCGGTTCCCGTTTTCATATCTGTCGCGAGCGCCCGAAGCGGGGGGCGTAAGACCCGCAGAACACAGGCGGTCGGTTGGTACGGACAATCCGCACCTCGGCAGTCGGTAACAAACAACTGGAGTTCGGAGAATGCGTACCAGCGGAACCGTGAAGTGGTTCAACGACAGCAAGGGCTTTGGCTTCATCACGCCGGACAACGGCGACAAGGACTGCTTCGTGCACCACTCCGCCATCCAGGCCCAGGGTTTCCGGACCCTCGCCGAGGGGCAGAAGGTCGAGTTCGACGTCGTTCAGGGCCAGAAGGGCCCCGCGGCTGAGAACGTCACCCCGGTCTGAAGCACTTCCATCGTCTTCGGACGAAGGCAGCGCAACGAGAAGGGCCGCTCCGAGAGGGGCGGCCCTTTTTGCGTCTTCAGGCACCGGCAACAGCGGGGCTCACACGGAGACACAGAGACAACCAGGAAAGGCCGCAGAGACACACGCTCGTTTTCGGGTGTTCACGTTGGGCTGTTCACCCATGCGTCCGTCCAATTACTGACCATATCATGTAAGTGGATGTGTTGTAATGAGTTTGGTCTCGATAGGTGGCGGCGCCGTCTGATCGGCGTACAGTTTCGCCACGCGTGCTCCGGTCGTTATGTGGTTGAGCGACAACAGGTTACGATTTGTGGCGGAACGGTTCGCGGGTTGCCTGACGGAGGGGGTGCGGGATTCCCGCCTTCCCTGTTCGGCCACACCGTGCCGCCACGATCATGCGCCGCTCACTCGCCACACTCCGTTTCGGAATCGCCGCCTCGCTCCTCGCCGGGTGCGGGAACCCCACGGGTCCCTCCAGCGCCGGCGCCGGCTCGGCTCCGTCGCTGCGGCTGGACCAGACGAGCGTGGTGCTGGAGGCGCTGGGCGACAGCGCGGCGCTCACGGCCACCCTGGACGGGCAGAGCACCCGCACCCCCGCGCTCTCGCTGCGCGCGGAGGCACGGCACCTGACGGAAGCGGCCGTGCTGGACGCGGCGGCGCTCGCCCGCGGCATCATCCTGGCCTCGGCGCCGGGATCGGCGACGCTGCAGGTAACGGCGTTCGGATCGGCGCCGGCCGTGGTGACGGTGCAGGTGCGCCCGCGCCGTCCCGCCATCGTCGCGGTCAGCACGGGCGCGGTGGGCGACGGCGACACGCTGCGGCTGCGCGGCTACCGCATGGACGCCCTGGCCGCCGGCTCGGTGATGGTGGGCGGCACCCCGGCGCAACTCGTGGGCGGCGACAGCTCGACCCTCCTGGTCACCCTCCCCTCAATGGACGCGCCGGACTGCTCGGCCGGGGCCACGCGCCAGCCGCTCCGGGTGCAGGGCGCCGACGTGGCCGCCGGCATCGAAGTGCTCCGCCGCCGCCGCGGCGAGGTGAAGCTGGCGGTGGGGCAGGCGCTCCAGCTCACCCCGCGCGCCGCGCACTGCCTCCTCCTGGCACCGGAGCCGGGTGCGCGCTACGCCCTCGCCTTCGTCGACACGCGCCAGGCGGCGCGCGCGCAGAGCGGGTACGAGGGCTACCTCAACGGCCCCGCGCGCTACACCGTCACCGTCCGCGGCGACGGCACCGCGGCCCGCGCATCATCGCTCGCGCCGAGCTACTCGCACGCCCCCGCGCCGGAGCGGATGCGGTCGAGCCTCTCCGGCGCCGGCGCGGAGGCCACCGACCGCGACGCCCGGGTCTTCGCCCGCTCCACCCTCTGGCGCGTCGGCGACCGCTTCCGGGCCATGGACCCGTCGGTCGACACGCTCCTCACCGCCAGGGTCGTCGCCGTGTACGACGGCGGCCTGGTGCTCGCCGCCGCCGAGGGCCAGGCGGCCGATGGCGGCGCGGATTCATGGCTCGCGCGCGCGGACAGCGCCCTCCGCTTCTTCGCCGCCGAGGGCGCGGGCATGTACCGCCGCGTCATCACCTCCAACGCGCCCACCACCAGTGCCGGGTCCGGCCAGCTCCTGGTGCTGGCGGCCCGCGACAACTCCGCCTACCTGGGCTTCAGCGAGTCCGCCGAAGTCAACGGGCGCGTCCACTCCGTCACCCATCTCAACCTCGCCACACCTCTGCCGAGCTCTGCCAGCGCGCTCCGCCTGATCTCGCACGAGATCGCGCACGCCTGGCAGGCGCAGTACGCCGCCGACACGCGCCCCGCCGGTGCGCACGAGTGGCAGACCGGCGCCACCTGGTCCATTGAGGGCACCGCCGACCTGCTGGGGTGGTGGCTCGTGGGGCGCTACCTGCGCATCGAGCCCAATTCCAACTGGGACTGGGCGCGCGCGGTGGAGCAGCCCGCGTCCGCGCCGTACGCGCTCCTGGCCGCCAGCACGCGCGACAACTTTTCGCAGGGCTACGCCAGCGCCGCGAGCTTCTGCCTGGATCTGGCCACTCGCATGGTGCGCGAGGGCGCAACGTGGGAGGCCGCGCTCGCCGCGGTGGTGCGCGGCTCGCTGGACGGCTGGTACGGCTACTCGGCGTCGGGTGCGCGGCGCGAGGGGCTGGCCGCGCGCGTCCGCCCGCTGCTGGGCGCCGGCTGGGAGCCGGGGAGCGCCCTCCTCACCTGGACCCTCAGCCAGGCCGTGGACGACGCCAGCGCGAGCGACGTTTTCCAGAACCGCGCCTTCCTGAGCGCCTCCTCCGGGCCCAACCCGACGCAGGGGTGGGGAGCCCCCGCCGTCCTCCGCACCGGCGGCACCGCCACCCGCGTCAACTACGGCGCCGTCGCCGAAGTCTGGGGCAACGCCGCCTCCGTCTCCCCAGTCTCCAGCAGCCCCAACTACCTCCTCATCGACGACGACGGCCAGGGCGGCGCCTACTCGCTGGCCGCCGCGTGGAACGGCGCACCGCTGCCGAGCGTGGCGTGGGCGCTGGTGCGGTATAAGTAGGGTGTGGCTGGTGCGGGTTCAGCGAGGCATCAAGCACGATGGAGGGATAACGGGACCGGGTGGGGCGCAGTACTACCACGCGCTGAACAGTTGACTAGTTCCAGACGAATTTCTAATATGCGATTACATTTCTGTTTGGCGCCGTAAAGCGGGAGTAGAGGCGACGCCCCGTCGCACCGTGGTGGCCGGGTGGCACTCGGCCACTCTGCGACTCGCTGAACGGCTGGGGAGAGTGATTCAAGCCTAGGGAACGTAACAAGCACTCGAGCACGAGGTGCGTATGCGACGACCGGTGCTGTGCCTCACGTTTGCGATTCTGCTTGCGACTGGGGCGTGCGAACACGGAAGCGGAGGCTCGCTCATGAGCGTACCGAGCGGTCCAAGTCGGAGGACGTACGTCGTGGACGCATCGTACCAGATGCCTGCTTCTGATAAGGCTAACGTCATGTACATCTTCGATGTAGTGGCGCTGGAGCGGCTTATCTCCATGCTGCCGCCCGAAGACCGCGCGGAGATGCTGTCCTATTTTCAATACGGGGATCCGGCTAGCGAAGACGGACCCCCCAAGCTCGTGCACTTCGATGATCCGGACCTCCAGGCGGTGCTGGAGGAGGTGTGGGTGCCGTACTGGTATACCATGCCCACAGAGGCCCTTTACAGAGATTCTGAAATTCCCGGCAGGCAGCTCGCGCTAGCGCGGATGCAAGCCGGCCGGTAGCGACAGCGACGAGACCCTGCTTCGAAGAGCGGGGTCTCGTTCAGCAGCCATACGTGCCATTCCGACTGCCCGCTTCATCTATGGTGCCCACATGAATGCTCGTCGCGCTTGGCTCTGCCTACTTCCTGCTGGCGTTCTTCCTCTCAGCGGTGCATGCAACCGCGCAACCCGGCGAAGGTTGGGAGCCGACCCGCTGCCCCGAAACGTGGCGGCCAGGGCCTTACCGCGGGGTACTGCTCATCGGATCACTCACGCAGTTCAAAGGCTATTATTTCAACGTCTTCTGGCAGCGGTCTAGCGAAGGCTTTACCGGGCAGGGGTTTTACCGGCCGCAGGGTGGCGTGGTCCCGGTGGAAGCAATCCTCCAACGTGTGGAATGGCTCGCAGCGGGTATCGTGGTCGCCTGCTGGAGGAAGCCGATCAGGCGCCCGAGCGGGATCACGTCGTATGTACTTAAGGAACGGATCGTTGATAGGATTGGCCGTATTGTGCCTCACGACAGCAACGGCGACGAGAATGGAGGAATGTGCCACCAGCTCGAGGATGACCCTTACGATCCCTATTCGCCGACCGACGATCCGGGTTGCCCGGGACCGGATTCTGGAGGAAGCACGGATGGGGGCGGTGGAGGCGAAGGTGACAAACCCGCGTGCCGGACCGAGTACGTGTTGATTGAGATCTCCTATGACAATGGCGTTACTTGGGAGGTGTATTGGGAAGGCTACGCCACGGTTTGCGACTAAGTTCGAACTCTCAGCGTGAGTAAAAGATTGACTAAGCTCGGGCGTCGGTTCGCAGCGGTACTCCTCGTTGTGGGCATGGGCGCCGTCCCCCAAGCTGTGGCGCAGCAGACGCACGCCGCCGGGCGCCCCACCCGGATCCCGGTGACGGTGGCTCTGGTCGACGCGCTACCCACGGGTGCTCCGTTCCAGATCCTCCGGCGCGCCGCGGCCAAGCCGGGTGACGTGATCCTCCTGTCGGCTACGGGGAACGCGGACGACCTTTCGCGTGCGGTGCATGAGTTGCTCTTGCTTCGGCGACTGCACGGGGACACCGCCAGCGCGACTGGCGCGATGCGCGTCCGACGTCCGCGGGGCGGTCCCCAAGCGCAGCCGCAGCGGTACCCGTGGACAGCGCGTGTGCTCAACGATCTCCGGACCGCTCCGCTCAAGCCCGTTTCTGGCGTCGGGACGGTTCCGGCATTGGAGATATGGCTACCTCCGCAGCGCGGGCGGGCGCCGGGTCGGTAGTAATCGGAAGTGCAACTGCACAGTTGGCACAGGCCACCTCCGTCGCCCCGTCTCCTGCAGCCCAACTACGTGACGGTCAGGGCGGCGCCTACTCGCTGGCGGCAACCTGGAACGGCGCGCCGCTACAAACGTGGCTTGGGCGAAGTGAGGTACAAGTAAGTGACGCTAGGCCTGGAGCGTGAACCCACCTGCGCCAACGGGTCCTTTCAGCGTGCGGCGCGAATCCGAGCTAGAGTCGCAAGTATCGTTGCGGCGCATCTCTCCGCCTTCTGAGCCGTATCACAATCGGATGCACGCACTCGTTCGACGTGAGCCCCCTCATGGACCAACATCGTCGTCCGCGTATGCGCCTCCACGGGAGTCTCTTGATGAACAGTGTCCCCATCCACCTCTACAACGGCGATGAGGCCGTTTTGCACTATCACAAAGTCAGGCTCAATGCGCCGATATTCCTGACCACCACGAACGAAAACAGGAAGGGGTGCGAAAGAAACGCCGGCCGACTTCAATGCTCGGTACAGGTGAATTTCAGGTTGCGATCGAAAGAGCAGGCCATCACAGGTCCGTGAGGCGATATTGTCTGATCTGACGCGACCTTGGTTGTTTGTCCCCTCTCCGGCCAACCAGGCCTTGGCTAACTCGCGCCAGTTCGCAGGCGGAGTTTGCGCGGCGCAGATCGAGGCCCCCGCAGCCCAGTAACCTGGATAAGAGTTGATGAGGGGATGGAGCATGGGAAGTATGCTCTTTTCAATCTCCTCACGACGTCGGAATAGCCGCGCGTAGATTTCGGTGGGAAGCTTCAGGTACAGCGTTAGAATCTCCACACCGCCGTCGTAATTATCGTATCCCGTGACGATCAATTCCGGTTCAGCCACTGCTAGTACCGCGACCACAGCTGTATCTCCCTCTGCGGCAGCGATGTGTGCTAAAGTTCCCGCTATCGCGTCGGCGCTAATCGGGAGTTGGTTCTGTTGGTCCTGAGGCATGCCGCTCGGGTGACAAGGATTGGACGTCCGGATGAACTCAGTTTAGGCGTAGGTACCAGTTTGTTGTTTCGGTGCAGGTTCTACAAGGGCATCGCTCCTACGCGCGTACTATGGTCGAGCTTAGCCCCCCTGTTTCCATAACGGTGTAGTGGGGCTTCCCTCGACCATACGCGGACGAGCTTGAAGAATCCTCTCGGCGCCGAAAGTGAGGGCAACTATGGTAGGGGCTAACTGACCTGCGCTTAATTGCGCAACGCGTTTCTGATGTAAATTCCTGCCGATGGTGTCGAGACGCGGGAATTCGTATACGTTCTGCTTCGCGATACCGAGCCGAACCATCTCGTTATAGAACTCTTCAATGTCACGGTATCCCGGTTCCCCTGGGATGGCGCTCGCCTGCTCCGCCGCGATCTTGCGTAGTTGATCCGAAAGTGCCATCGGGATCATCTCCTGAGATTCGGTTGTGGATGAAGACCTGCAGCTCGAGGCGCGATGTATCGGATTCGAAACCTGCTTGGAGTGCGAGGTTAATCACAACCAATCGGACGCACAAGCCGCTCCTTCCCATCCGGTAAAACACTGCCAACATTGGATACGGGACAGTACGTCCCTGGCCTGATAGGCGTGCGGGGCCAGCATCGGCGCAAAGCTTTCCTGGGCGGCGCTTGCCGTTATGCAAATCGCATTATGTGTTTTACATAACGCGTGAAATGCTGCTCCGCCCCCCAAAGCGCAGAGGCACAGAGAAGAACATCTCTCTGTGCCTCCGTGCCTCTGTGTGAGACTGCTGTTTGAAGCGGTTGGGTCAGTCAGGCCCTCACCAGCTTGCGGTAGCGGATGCGGTGCGGGATGTCGGCGTCGGCGCCGAGGCGGCGCTTCTTGTCTAGCTCGTACTCGCGGTAGTTGCCCTCGAACCAGACGACGTTGCTCTCGCCCTCGAAGGCGAGGATGTGCGTGGCGATGCGGTCCAGGAACCACCGGTCGTGGGAGATCACGACGGCGCAGCCGGCGAAGTCCAGCAGCGCCTCTTCCAGCGCGCGCAGGGTGTCGACGTCCAGGTCGTTGGTGGGCTCGTCCAGGAGGATCAGGTTGCCGCCTTCCTTGAGCACCTTGGCCAGGTGCACCCGGTTGCGCTCGCCGCCGGAAAGGGTGCCCACCTTCTTCTGCTGGTCCGATCCCTTGAAGTTGAACCACGAGCAGTAGGCGCGCGCGTTCACCTTCAGCTTCCCCAGCTCCAGCGTCTCCTGGCCGCCTGAGATCTCGTCGTAGACGGACTTGTCCGCGTTGAGCGTGTCGCGGCTCTGGTCCACGTAGGCGAGCTGCACGGTTGAGCCCACCTTGAGCGCGCCGGCGTCTGGCTGCTCGCCGCCGGTGATCATGCGGAAGAGCGTCGTCTTGCCGGCGCCGTTGGGGCCGATGACGCCCACGATGCCGCCGCGCGGCAGGCGGAACTCCAGGTTGTCGATCAGCAGCTTGTCGCCGAACGCCTTGGTGAGGTGATCGGCTACGACGACCTCTTCACCGAGGCGAGGGCCGGCGGGGATGATGATCTCGGCGGTGGAGGTGCGCTCGCGCTGGTCGGCGTTCAGCAGCTCCTCGTAGGCGGTGATGCGGGCCTTGCTCTTGGCCTGGCGCGCGCGCGGCGCCATCCGCACCCACTCCAGCTCGTGCTGAAGGGTGCGCTGGCGGGCGGAGGCGTGCTTCTCCTCCTTGGCGAGCCGCTCCTGCTTCTGCTCCAGCCACGACGTGTAGTTGCCCTTCCACGGGATCCCCTCTCCGCGGTCCAGCTCCAGGATCCACTCGGCCACGTTGTCCAGGAAGTAGCGATCATGGGTGATGGCCACGATCGTCCCCTTGAACTCGGAGAGGTGGTGCTCCAGCCACGCCACCGACTCGGCGTCCAGGTGGTTGGTGGGCTCGTCCAGCAGGAGCATGTCCGGCTCTTCGAGGAGCACCTTGCAGAGCGCCACGCGGCGCCGCTCGCCGCCGGAGAGGTTGGTGACTTCCGCTTCGCCCGGGGGGAGGCGGAGGGCGTCCATGGCGATCTCGATCTTGCGGTCGAGCTCCCACAGGTTGCCGGCGTCGATCTGGTCCTGCAGGCGCGCCTGCTCCTCGATCAGCGCGTCCATGTCGGCGTTCTCGTCGCCGAAGGAGTTGTTGACTTCCTCGTAGCGGCGCAGCACGTCGCGCTGGTGGCGGACGGCCTCTTCCACGTTGCCGCGCACGTCGAGCGACGCATCCAGCTGCGGCTCCTGCGCCAGGTAGCCGATGCGCGTGCCGCCGGCGGCCCACGCCTCGCCGATGAAGTCCTTGTCGACGCCGGCCATGATGCGCAGCAGCGTGCTCTTGCCGCTGCCGTTGGAGCCCACGACGCCGATCTTGGCGCCCGGATAGAAGGAGAGCCAGATCCCCTTGAGGATCTCGCGGCTGGGCGGGACCACCTTGCGGAGGTCCTTCATGACGTAGATGAACTTGCTCGTATCCAGACTCATTGTCCCGAAAACAGGTTGAGGTAAGTCCTGATGGTACTGGTGCCGCATCTAGTGCCGCGCGGCACGCCGGCCTTAATCAGGGGTCGCGCCGCACGCCGCCCGCACGCGTGAACGCCGTGCCGCCGCCCACCACCGGCAGCGTGAACGACGTTCCCGCGAGATCCACCGTCAGCCGCGTGCCCGCCCTCGGCGAGAGCGTGAACTCCGGGTCGGTCGACATGATCATGATCCCAAGCTGCCGCCCCGCCGGGATGACCTGATCGTCCGGCTCCAAATCGAAGGTCAGGTCGTAGTACCGCCCCGGGACGAGCGGCTCGCCGCGGCGCGTGGATGCGTAGATGCCGCGGCGCGTGAGCGACGCATGGTTCTGGATGTCGGCCCACCCGCGCGTCACCACGCCCGCGCGGCCGGCGGCGCCGATCTCCGCGGAATCGTACGGCAGCGTCACTATCCATACGCTGAGATTCGCCGCGGGCCGGTCTACCGCGACGCGCACGGTCACGCGCGGCGTTCCGGAGATGCGCAGCGAATCCGCGAGCGGCGCCGTGGCGAAGAGAAGGCGATGGGCCGAGCGTGGCGCGCGCGCACTGGCGCTGCCGCTCACGGACGCGTCGTCGACGATGGAGTCGAGTCCCCGCGCCGGCCGCAGGGCCAGGGCGGCGATGCCGTTGCCGCCGTCCGTGGGATGGAGCACGACGGGCGCCGAGCCCGGCGCCGGGAACGACGCAAAGGGGACCGGCGCCGGCATCGCGTCACGCCCGCGCGACATGCGCGCCTTCGCGGCGGCCGCGGTGCTCGACACGATCCACACGGGCGGATCGCGCCGGACGCCGTTGTCCACGCCGTACAGGTAGTGCGTGAACCACCGGTTCACCATCTCAAAGGGCGGATCGCCCCCGTGGCCGCCCTGATGGAGGTACATCGAGACGGGCAATCCGTGCGTCTTCATCGCCTCGTACACCCGCACGGTGTGCGACGGCATCACGTTGAAGTCGTTGAGCCCGTGCGCCAGCAGCACCGCGGCCCGGATGTTCTTGATGTGCGGCAGCAGCTCGCGCGAGGCCCAGAACTCGTTGTAGTCGCCGGTCGCGCGGTCCTGCCCCGCGGCAAAGAGGCCGCCCTTTACGATGCGGTCGCACGTCGCGCGGGTGGCGGTAGGGCCGCTGGCGACGAAGTCGTAGAGCACGTCCACGTCTTCGCCGAGGTACCCGCCCGGCGACCGCACCAGCCCGTTCGAGCGGTAGTAGTGGTAGTAGGACGTGTTCGCGGAGACCGGGACGACGACCTCGAGCCCCGCGACTCCCGTCGTAGCCGCGGCCAGCGGCAGCGTGCCTTCGTACGACGTGCCGATCATCCCCACCTTGCCGGTGGACCATGACGTCGCCGTCACCTGCTGCGTCCCGCTCGGGGTCGTGTAGCCCCTCGCGCGCCCATTCAGCCAGTCGACGACGAACTTCATCGCCGTCCGCTCCGGCGTGTCGCCGATGGTCACGCATCCGCCGGAGCGGCCGGTGCCCGGCGCATCCGAATGCACCACGGCGAAGCCGCGCGGCACCCACGTGCGCACCAGGTCGTTGGAGATGCGCGTGCGCGTGGGGTCGTGCGGGGGACCGGACATCGCGCCGCGCGCGGGGGAGGGCTGGCCGAGCTCCTGGCGCACGTTCCAGAACGCGAATGTGCGCGCGACGCCGGCGTAGTAGGGGCTCGACCCGTACACGACCGGCACCTTGAGGCCCCCGGTCTCCGTCTGGCGCGGCCGCGTCACGTCCACGTGCAGGCGATCGTTGCGTCCGTCGCGGTCGGAGTCGAAGTCCGTCTCGACCCAGAGGTTCTGCCGGATCCACTGCGAGGAATCGGCGAAGGCAGGGACCACCTGTGCCATGCCGTTCACGAAGACCGGCCCGACACCGTTCGTCGCCGTCTGCGGGGTGCTCGTCACCTGCGCGCCGAGCGATGCGGTGCAGGCCAGCGTGAGCGCGATAGCGATGGAGGCGCGCGAGCGTGGTTCGATCATGTGCGGGTTTCTCCCTGAGTTCACCTGCGTCCGGCGGCGGCGGGGAACAAGATAGCGTGGCGGAGGGCGGGGCGGGAGGCGGGAGGGATCGCGGGGAACGGCGACGCGGGGCCGCGGGCCGGGAGAGCTTGCGGTGGAGACGCGCAGGGCACGGGCAGCAGGCGGGGCCACGTGGGGCGGCCCCTACGGGATTGGTGTGATGGGCGATGGTCAAGTTGGGGCAGAGGGTGGGCGCGATGAACCGCGCCCCTACGGGATTGGCCCGGGGAACGGGGCGTCCGCGAAGCGCGCCCGCCCTCCCTGCGCCCCCGCAGGCGGGGGAGGGGGCATCCTCCAACAAGACCCTTGACCGCGTACACAGGGGGTGCTAGTGTACTGACAGGGTGTCAATACACTAGCATAGAAGGTGTGCATGTCCGCTCCCTCGCAGTTCAACCTTGGGCGCCGCGAGCGCCAGATCATGGATGTGGTGTTCAGGCTGGGCAGGGCGACGGGGGCGGAGGTGCACGGGGCGCTCCCCGATGCGCCCAGCTACTCGGCGGTGCGCGGGATGCTGCGCCTGCTGGAGGAGAAGGGGTACCTGCGGCACGAGCAGGACGGGCCCCGCTACGTCTACCTCCCCACCGCCGCGCCGGGGGAGGTGAGCCAGACCGCCCTCCAGCACCTCCTGCAAACCTTCTTCGGCAATTCGCGCGAGTCGGCGGTGGCGGCGCTGCTGGAGCTGCCCGACCAGCCGCTATCCGAGGACGAGTACCACCGGCTCTCCCGCCTGCTGGACGAAGCCCGCGACCCCGGAGAGGACGAATGACCCCGCCCCCCATTTCCGCCGCCGAAGCGCTCGCCGTGCTCGCCGTGCTCGGCCTGCTGGCCAAGGCCACGCTCGTGGTGGCCGTCGCCGGGCTGGCGGCCGCGTGCCTGGTGCACCGCGGCGCATCGGCCGCCACGCGCCACATGGTGTGGGCGCTCGCCATCGGCGCGGTGCTGGCGCTGCCGGTGCTTTCGGTGCTCCTGCCCGGGTGGCGGGTGGCCGTGGTGACCGAGACGGAGCCGATTCCCGCATCGTTCTCCGCCCCCGCCGATCCGCTGTCGGCGGGGCCGGTGGTGGCGGACGTGGTGCCGGAGGATGCCGCTGCCGCGGTGCCGGCGGAGGTGCCCGCCGAGCCCATGCCGGTGGAGTGGCTGCTGGCCGGGCTCTACGCGCTGGTCGCGCTGGGGCTGCTGGCGCGGGTGGCGGTGGGGCGGTGGAGCGTGGCGCGCCTGGCGAGGAGCGCGACTCCGCTCGACTCGCCGGAGTGGCGCGAGATGCTGCGCGACCTGATGTGGGTGGCGGAGGTCGAGCGCCCCGTGCGTCTGCTGCGGAGCGACCTCGCCACCATGCCGATGACGTGGGGGACGCGGCACCCCGTCGTGCTCCTTCCCGCGGCGGCGGACGGATGGTCGGCGGAGCGGCGGCGCGTGGTGCTGCTGCACGAGCTCGCCCACGTGGCGCGGCGCGACTGCCTGCTGCAGACGCTGGCGGCGCTGGCGTGCGCCTTCTACTGGGTGCACCCGGGCGTGTGGTACGCCGCGCGCCGCATGCGCGCCGAGCGCGAGCTGGCGTGCGACGACCGCGTGCTTGCGGCCGGCACCCGCGCGCGCAGCTACGCCGCGCACCTGCTGGAGGTGGCGCGCGCCTTCCGGCCGGCCGGGGGAGCGTCGCCGGTGGCGGTGAGCATGGCGCGCCCGTCGCAGCTGGAAGGGCGCATGCTGGCGGTTCTCGACGCCGTGCGCAGCCGCCGTACGCCGTCGCGGCGGGCGAGCGCCGTGGCGGCCGGGGTCGCGCTGGTCGTCTCCGGACTCATGGCGGCGGTGCATCCGGCGGTCGCCAAGGTGCTGCCCCAGATGTCGCCCGGGGTGCATCAGCAGGATCAGGAGCACGTGGTGGAGCACACCGTCGCCGCGCGGCCGGGCGGGCGGCTTGAGCTGGTGATGGAGAACGAGGCCGGGGTGGAGGTGGTCGGGTGGGAGCGCGACGTCGTCTTCGTGCACGCCGAGTTCACCGGCCCGCGCGCTCGTGAGGGGCGGGTGGATGCGGTCGCGGCCGGCGGCGGGGTGCGCGTGACCGAGCGGCGTCCCGGCGGGGCCGGCCGCCACGACAAGCTGCGGATCTGGGTGCCGCGGCGCTTCGACGTGGCGGTGCGCTCCCGCGGCGGCGGCCTTTCCATCCGCAAGCTGGAGGGCCGCTTCACCGGGACGTCGGGCGGCGATGGGCTGCACCTGGACCAGCTTCGCGGGACGGTGGACTTCGCCAGCGAGGGGGGCGGCGTGATGGTGGCCCATTCGCGCCTGGACGGGGAGATCCGCACCAACGGCGCGGGCGCGATGCTGGAACGCGTGACGGGCGGGCTCAACGTGCTGAGCGACGGCGCGGCCGTGGTGCGCGGGCACACCGGGTCGGGCGGCGCCGATTCCGATGAGGCTCCAACGCCGGGCGGGCAGCGAATCCGCGTGATCCCCGATCCGGAGACGGAGATGGAGCTGGACTGCACCGGCGGGACCTGCACGCTCATCAAGGAGTGGAAGAAGCCGGCGCGCGCCCGCACCGGCGAGAATGGGTTCGCGTATCTCACGGGCACCGGCGAGGAGCGGCGCGCCTCGGTGGAGGCGCTCGCCCGCAACGCGCCCCCGGCGGCCGCGGCCGTGGCGCTGGAGCGGCTCGCCTTCCAGGAGACCGACCCGGAGGTGCAGCGCGAGGCCGCCGAGTCGCTCGCCGGGTTGCCGAACGAGGCCGGCTTGCAGGGGCTGCTCAAGATCGCCCGCGCGCATCCCGGCGAGGAGGCGCGCCGCGAGGCCGCGGAAGGGCTGGGGCTGCTGGCCTGCGACGAGGCCATCGCCGCCCTGCGCCGGATGGTGGCGTACGACCGCGATCACTCCGTGCAGGGCGAGGCGGTGGAGTCGCTGGCCGGCATCCTGGGGCGCGACGACGTCTCCAGCACGGCGCGCGGAGTGGTCCGTGCCGCCCTGCGCGAGATCGCGCGCGCGCACCCGGTCGCCAGCGTGCGCGCCCGTGCGCGCACCGAGACGGGCGATGCGCCGCGCGAGATGTCGCAGGCCGCGCCCGCAACGGGGGAGCGGGTTCCGCTGGCGCCCGGCGCACGCGAGCTGGCCCTGCGCAACGCGGGGAACGCGTCGGGTGCGGACGCGGCGGCCATCCGCCGCCTGCGTCCGGCGCTCGACCGCGCCCCCACGAGCCCGGTCGACCTGGTGCAGGACCGCGCCACCTGGGCGCTCACGCAGGTGCGCGGGGGCGAGCTCATCCGCCCGCTCGTGAGCGCGCTTGGCAACGCGGACTGGCGGGTGCGCGCCTACGCCGCCTGGGCGCTCGGCGTCGCGGGGGAGCGCAGGGCGGTGGATGCGCTCGCCGGCGCGCTGCGCGACCCGCACTGGCGGGTGCGCGCCAACGCCGCGTCGTCGCTGGCGCAGGTGCCGGACGCGCGCGCGGTGACGGCGCTCGGCTCCGCGCTGGGCGACTCGGCCTGGCAGGTGCGCGCCGGCGCGGTCGAGGCGCTGGCCGCCATCGGCGATGCGCGCGCCATCGCGATGCTGGAGCCGCTGCTGCGCGATCCGCACATGGCCGTACGCGGCGCCGCGGAACCCGCCATCGCCCACCTTCGAAGCTCACGCGCGCGCGGGTAGCCCCGCGCGCCACACTTCCGCCCCGAAGCGCGCCATCATGCTAAAAAATTCGCACCCGAGCGCGGTCACCGCGCTCCTTTCAGGACTGGCGACCGTCATCGCGACCACGTTGGAAGCACAGAGCATCGCCCAGCACGTGGCTTCGGTCCGTGACGGCACCGTGCAGATCCACTTCGCCGCGGCGCCGGGTGCGTGCGGCGACGGGCGCGCGGTGATCGGGCGGCGGCTGGCGGGCGGCGGCGTGGCGCTCTTCGTCCCCAACCTGACGCATCTCCCCGCGAATGCGGAGGCGGCGTGCAGGCCCGGGCCGGTGCGCGTGGCGCTGGGGATGGCCGGCGGGCGGGTGGCATCGGTGCGCGCCACGGCCGGCCCCGCGCCGCAAACGCCCGCCGTCTGGGTCGCTCCCGCCGACGCGAGTGCCTTCCTGCTGGACGTGGCGATGCGCAGCGACGGCCAGATCGCGCGGGGAGCGCTGGTGCCCGTCTTCCTGATGGATGGCGACGGGGTGTGGCGCGGGCTGCTGCGTGTGGCGCGGTCGGCGCGCGCGCAGGAGGCGCGGAGCATGGCGGCGAAGGAGCTCGGGCGGCGCGCGGCGGCCACCATCGCGGGCGGCGACCGGGGACACCGGGCGGACACGGAGCTCTCCAGGAAGAACGGCGGCGAGGCGGAGTGGCTCACCATCGCCACGCGCGACGCGGACCCGGCACGCCGCCGCGCCGCGCTCCAGCTGCTGGGCAAGGACGGCACTCCGCGGGCGCTGGACCTCTTCGAATCGATCCTGGCCCGCGCGCGATGAGCGCCGCCCACCTTCACCGACCCACCGAGGCCGCCATGCGCCGCATCCCCCTCACGCTCCTCCTGCTCCTCGCCTGCGCGCCGGCCGCCGGGGCGCAGGTGCCCGCCGACTCCACCCGCGCCGCCACGCGCGCCGTCAGTGCCGCGCGGGTGAGCGGGACGGTGCGCATCGACGGCAAGCTGGACGAGCCCGCGTGGGCCGCGGCCGGCGTCGCGGACGCGTTCACCGAGAGCTATCCCACACCACGAGCTCCGGCCCGCGAGCGTACCGAAGTCCGCATCCTGTTCGACGACGCGGCGGTGTACGTGGGGGTGCGGATGCACGACACGCGGCCGGACTCCATCGCGGCGCAGCTCGCGCGGCGCGACGCCAGCGGAATCTACTCGGACTGGGTGCACGTGATCCTCGATACCTATCACGACCGCCGCACCGGCTTCCGCTTCTCCGTTAACCCGCGTGGGGTGCAAAAGGACGTCTTCCACTTCGACGACACCAACGAGGACCTGAGCTGGGACGCCGTGTGGGAGGTGGCGACGCAGGTGGACTCGGCCGGGTGGGCGGCGGAGTACCGCATCCCGCTGTCGCAGCTTCGCTACGGCGCGCGCGAGCCGGCCAGCGGGCGCGTGTGGGGCGTGCAGGTGCAGCGCGACGTCGCCCGGCGCGAGGAGCGCACCTCCTGGTCGCCGTGGACGCAGAGCGACGGCGGCTTCGTGTCGCGCTTCGGCGACCTGGCGGGGCTGGAGGGACTGCGCACCCCGCGCCGCCTGGAGATCCAGCCGTACACCAGCGCCCGCATGGACCGCTCGCCCCAGGGGGACGCCGCGAATCCGTTCTATCGCGCCAACGACATGACCGCGTCCGCGGGCGTCGACGTCAAGTACGGGCTCCCTTCCGGCCTCACCCTCACCGCGACGGTCAATCCCGACTTCGGCCAGGTGGAGGTGGACCCGGCGGTGGTGAACCTGAGCGCGTTCGAGGTGCAGTTCCCGGAGCGCCGCCCCTTCTTCACCGAGGGCACGGACATCTTCCGGTTCGGGCATCCCACCAGCTCGTTCAACAACTACGGGTTCACGCAGCCCTTCTACTCGCGCCGCATCGGACGGCGGCCGCAGCGTTCGCTGGGAGGGCGGATCGGAGAGGACGAGGTGCTCTTCGCCGACGCGCCGGAGCAGACGACGATCGCCGCGGCGGCCAAGCTGAGCGGGCGCACGCGGGGCGGATGGTCGATCGGCATTCTGGACGCGGTCACCACCGGCGAGAGCGCCACCTTCCTGGGCCGGCGCGTGGTGGATGGCGACACGGTGCTGGGCGAGCGCTCGGCGCCCGTGGAGCCGCTCTCCAACTACTTCGCGGGGCGCGTGCGCCGCGACCTGCGCGGCGGGCAGAGCGTGGCGGGCGCCATGTTCACCTCCACCCACCGCGACCTGGGCGACGCGGCGCTGGGCGGCATGCTCCGCTCGTCGGCGTACATGGGCGGCGTGGACTTCGATCACTCCTGGGGGAAGCGCACCTGGGACCTGAACGGCTTCGTCTCGGGGAGCACGGTCGCGGGGGAGCGCGGGGTGATCGCGGCCGCGCAGAACGCATCGACCCGCTACTTCAACCGTCCCGATGCAGCCCACCTGCGGCTGGACAGCACCGCAACGCGGCTCGATGGGTACGCCGGCGCGCTGGCGCTCGCCAAAACGAGCGGCAAGCACTGGCTGGGCTCGCTCACCTTCCAGACGGTGAGCCCCGGCTTCGAGGTCAACGATGCCGGCTTCCAGACCCGCGCCGACTATCGCGCGCTGTCCACTTTCCTGATGTACCGCGAGACGCGTGCGGGGCGCCGCTTCCGCAACTACAACGCGTTCGCGTACAGCAACCACGCCGCCAACTTCGGCGGCGACGAGATCTTCGCATCGTACAACGTGGGCGGCAACGTGCAGCTCGCCAACTTCTGGTCGCTGGGCGGGCGGGTGGGCGCGAACCCGGAGTACTACAACGACCGGCTGACGCGCGGCGGTCCGCTGGCCAGCGTGCCCGCGCAGTGGAGCACGGGGCTGAACGTGCGCTCGGACAGCCGCAAGCGGGTGATCGGCGGGCTCAACCTGAGCTACCGCACCGACACCTCGGGCGAGTTCGACCGCGTGGTGGGGGTGACGCTGGACGCGCGGCCCAGCTCGGCGGTGCGCGTGCGGCTGGAGCCGCAGTGGATCAACGAAAAGGATACGGACCAGTTCATCCGATCCGTGCCCGACTCGCTGGCGCGCGCCACCTTTGGCCGCCGCTACGTCTTCGCGGACCTGGAGCAGACCACGGTGGCGGTGGGGACGCGCGTGGACTGGACCTTTACCCCGCGGCTGAGCCTGGAGCTGTTCGCGCAGCCCTTCTTCGTGCGCGGCGACTTCCGCGGCTACAAGGAGTTCGAGACGCCGGGCGAGTACCGCTTCCGCGTCTACGGTCGCGATGGGGGGACGGCGGTGCGCGACGACACCACCGGCGTCCTCACCCTGGACGCGGACGGCGCGGGCCCCTCCGCCCCGTTCCGCGTGGCGCGCGGCTTCGGCGAGCGCGACTTCTCGCTGCGCAGCCTGCGGGGCAACGCGGTGCTGCGCTGGGAGTACCGTCCGGGCTCGGTGCTCTTTTTCGTATGGCAGCAGGACCGCAGCGGGCTGGACTTCACGGGCGACTTCATGGACGCGCGCAACGACGGCTCCCTCCTGCGCGACCCCGCCCGCAACATTTTCCTGGTAAAGGCGACGTACTGGATCGGGAGCTGAGGGGTCTCACGCGAAGGTGACATTTGGATCGTGTGAGATGCACATAAATTGTGTCGAGACGGGATGAGGCTTCCGTTGTTACGGCACGCGCACAAAGGTGTTGACGGCGCCGGGGATCAGCCGGTTCGCCGACGTCACTCGCCCGTTCGCGTCGCGCGCGAAGGCGATGCGGATGATGACGCCGGCCGGCGACAGGTAGTCGAATTCGAAGAGCGACGGGCCGATCGGCTCCATGCGCAGCTCGCGGCCGGACGGCTCGATCAGCGCCAGCACCGAGTCGCGCGCGACGACGCGGACCGTACCGCCGCGCGGCCCACGGTAGTCGCCGACGTAGTCCGCCATGGAGCCCGCCGCGGCCGCCGTGAGGCGCGGGGTGAACTCCGCGTCGCGCGTGCTCTGCGCAAAGGTCACGCGCCACGCCGCGCCATCGCGCTCCAGCACCGTGACGAAGCGGTACGCGATCGAGACCAGCCCGGCGCTCTCGGTGGCGCGCGTCGTCGCGAGCGCTACGCCGGGAGCGACCAGCCGGACCGTCTCGTCGCTCCAGCCGAAGGTGGGTGGGGTGCTCGCCGCAAAGGCCGCCGCCTGCGCGATCGTCGCTGCCCGGTCGAACGTGCGCCCGCTGCTGAGCGTGAGCGAGAGCGGGTGCGCCGAATGCGCATGGAGGAACGCCGTGTCGCCGGTGGCCAGGGCACGCCACCAGCCGCGCTGCGTTTCCAGGACGCCGGAGAGGCCGGAGGGTGCGCTGTCGCGCGGCGTTGAACCGGCGGTCGCGCATGCGGCGATGCACAGCGACAGCAGCAGCGTGATCGTGCGGGGGAGTGCGAGCATGGTGTAGGGCGGTGGCGGGAAGGGCGGGCCAGTGGGTGTGGCGAGGTCCCGCATTCCGCGCGCCATCGTCACGGACCCGAAAGGCAGGTGGCGGCGGAGGAGGCAGGCACGGGCAGCCCCGCGGGGCGGCCCCTACGAGGCGGCGGCGCGGGGGGGAGTGCGGGCAGACACGAAGGTCGGCCCGTTCGGAATCGGGGCGTGGGGGCGGGGGCTACGGCTTGCGCATTTCGGCGGCGATGCGGTTTTCGAGGACGCCGGTGGTGTTGCACGCTACCATGGCGCCGCCAGAGACCTGCGGCGTCGCGGTGGCCTGCACACGGGTCTCCAGGCGGGTGGCGGTGCCGGCGGGCACGACCTGCGACGAGACGGTGAGCATCACCGAGTGCGTGTCCGCATTGGGGGCCGCCAGACCCTCGCCGCAGTTCAGCAGCCGCGACAGCCGCTCCCCCCCCAGCCGGCGGCTGACCCGCTTGGGTCCCGCGACCAGGGTCCGCTCCGCGTCCAGCGGCACCGCTCCCTCCAGCCCCACCGCGGCGAACGCCTGCGGAAGGCGGGCCCACGCTACCTCCGGCGAAACGAGGAGGTTGTCGGCGAGCGCAACGGGCGCGGCCATGCCGACGTGCACTTCCTTGGTGCCGCCCTGCGAATCGATGCGGAGCGTGGAGGGCGTGCCCGCGGTGACCACGGAGCTGCTGGAGCTGGCGCAGGCGCCCAGGAGAACGGAGGCTGCAAGAACGGCTCGTTTCATCGGGGTCTCCTCTGCACGGGGAAAGGTGGGTCGTGGCGGGGTCCTGCGGCGAGCCATCCTACAGGTGCCGCGATCCGAAAGTTCCACCGTCAGGGCCATGCCCCCCGAACCCTTTCCCACCGCCGTGCGAGCGGATACACTAACCGCTGGATTCGAGCGTTCCAAGCAACCCGTGGAGACGTGAGCGTGGACCCTCGCAAGCCCCTGAGCGTGGCCATCGTCGGAGGGGGGCCGGCGGGGCTCTACCTGGCGCTCCTGCTGCGCAAGGCCGATCCCGCGCGCCGCGTCACCGTCTTCGAGCGCAACCGCGCCGACGACACCTTCGGGTGGGGCGTCGTCTTCTCCGACCAGACGCTCGGCAACCTGCGCGAGGCCGATCCCGAGTCGTACCGCGAGATCGCCGACCACTTCGCGCACTGGGACGACATCGACATCCACTTCCGCGGCACCACCATCACCTCGGGCGGGCACGGCTTCTCCGGCATCGCCCGCGTCAAGCTCCTCCAGATCCTTCGCGACCGCGCCGCCGCACTCGGCGCCGAGCTCCGCTTCGAACAGGACGTCTCCGACGACGCTGGGCTGGAAGGCGTGGACCTGGTGGTCGCCGCGGACGGGGTGAACAGCCGGCTGCGCGCCAGGTACGCGGACGACTTCCGCCCCGACCTGGACGTGCGCTCGGCCCGCTTCGTGTGGCTGGGGACGACGAAGCTGTTCGACGCCTTCACCTTCATCTTCGCCGAGAACGAGCACGGCGTCTTCCAGGTGCACGCCTACCGCTACGACGACCGCAACTCCGCCTTCATCGTGGAGTGCGACGAGCAGTCGTGGCGCAATGCGGGCTTCGACGGGATGGACGAGGGAGCGACGGTGGCGGCGTGCGAGAGGATGTTCGCGCCGTGGCTGGACGGGCATGCTCTCCGCAGCAACGCGCCGCACCTGCGCTCGCCCTGGATCTCGTTCACGCGCGTCAGCAACGAGCGCTGGTTCACGATGGAGGGCGCTTCCGCCCCCGTGGCGCTGATCGGCGATGCGGCGCACACGGCTCACTTCTCCATCGGCTCGGGGACGAAGCTGGCGATGGAGGACGCCATCGCGCTCGCCCGCATCCTGGACGCGGAGCCCGACCTGGCGACGGCGCTGGCGAGCTACCAGGAGGAGCGGCGCACCGACGCCGTCCGGCTGCAGAACGCCGCGCGCAACTCCATGGAGTGGTTCGAGAACGTGCGCCGCTACGTGCACCTCGATCCGCCGCAGTTCGCGTACTCGCTCCTCACGCGCAGCCAGCGGGTGGGCCACGAGAGCCTGCGCCTGCGCGACCGTGCGTACCTGGAGGGGGTGGAGCGATGGTTCGCCTCGCGCGCCGAGGAGCGCGAGCCGCCGGCGCCCATCCCCCCGATGTTCACGCCCTTCCGGCTGCGCGGGATGATGCTGCACAACCGCGTCGTCGTCGCGCCGATGGACATGTACTCGGCGGAGGAGGGCACGCCCAACGACTTCCACCTGGTGCACCTGGGCGCCCGCGCGCTGGGCGGCGCCGCGCTGGTCTTCACCGAGATGGCGTGCGTCTCCCCCGAGGCGCGCATCACCCTCGGCTGCACGGGGATGTACGCGGACGAGCACCTCGCCGCGTGGACGCGCATCGTGCGCTTCGTGCACGAGCGGACGCCCGCCAAGATCTGCCTGCAGCTCGGCCATTCAGGGCGCAAGGGCTCCACGCGGCTGATGTGGGAGGGGATGGACCAGCCGCTGGAGGAGGGCGGATGGGAGGTCCTCGGCCCCTCCCCGGAGCCGTGGGCCCCCGGCAACCCCGTCCCCCGCCCGATGACGCGCGCCGAGATGGACCGCGTGCGCGACGAGTTCGTGCGCGCCACCGAGATGGCGGCGGCGGCGGGGTTCGACATGGTGGAGCTGCACTGCGCGCACGGCTACCTCCTCTCCTCCTTCATCACCCCCCTCAGCAACATGCGCACGGACGAGTACGGCGGCTCGCTGGAGAACCGCCTGCGCTATCCGCTGGAGGTCTTCGCCGCCATGCGCGCCGCGTGGCCCCAGGAGCGCCCGATGTCGGTGCGCATCTCCGCGAGCGACTGGGTGGAGGAGGGGATGGGGTGCGGCGACTCGGTGGAGGTGGCGCGCGCCTTCCACGCGGCCGGCGCGGACGTGATCCACGTCTCCGCCGGCCAGACCTCGCCGGGCGCCAGGCCGGTGTACGGGCGCATGTTCCAGACGCCGTTCAGCGACCGCATCCGCAACGAGGCGCGCGTGCCGACGATCGCGGTGGGCAACATCACCGAGGCGGACCAGGTGAACGGGATCATCGCCGCCGGCCGCGCGGACCTGTGCGCCCTCGCCCGGCCGCACCTGACCGACCCGCACTGGACGATCCACGCCGCCGCCGAGCTGGGCTATGCGGACCAGTGGTGGCCCGTGCAGTACGGCAGCGGGCGCCAGCAGCTGGAGCGGCAGGTGCAGCGCAAGGCGGAGCTGGCGGGGGGCGGGATCTGATGGGCGCCGGCGGCCGCCGATGACCGCCTACCTCGCGGGCAAGCACGCCATCGTCACCGGCGGCGGGCGCGGCATCGGCGCGGCGATCGCGGAGGAGCTGGCGCGGCGCGGCGCCGATCTCACGCTGATGAGCCGCGACCTGGCGCGCGTGGAGGCGCACGCGGCCATCCTGCGCGACCGCCACGGAGTGCGCGTGCAGTCGCTCGCATGCGACGTGGCGGAGGAGGATTCGGTGCGCGACGCTTTCGCCCGCGCGCGCGGCGAGCTGGGAGATGCGGCGATCCTGGTCAACAACGCGGGCCAGTCCGCCGCCAGCCCGTTCGCCGAAACGCCGCGCGAGGTGTGGGACCGGATGCTGGCGGTGAACCTGACGGGCACCTTTCTCTGCACCCGCGAGGTGATCCCGGCGATGACGGCGGCGCGCTGGGGGCGGGTGGTGAACGTGGCGTCGACGGCGGGGCTGCGCGGCTACCCCAAGACGGCGGCGTACACCGCGGCAAAGCACGGGGTCGTGGGCCTCACGCGCGCCCTCGCGCTGGAGACGGCGAAGCTGGGGATCACCGTCAACGCCGTCTGCCCCGGCTACACCGACACGGACATGGCCGCCGCCGCCGTCGGCAACCTGGTGCGCGAGCTGGGCAAGACGGAGGAGGAGGCGCGGAAGATGATCACCCGCGTCAACCCGATGGGCCGCCTGATCGACCCCGCCGAGGTCGCCGCCGCGGTCGGATGGCTCTGCTCCCCCGCGGCGTCGGGGGTTACGGGGCAGGCGCTGGCGGTGGCGGGGGGGGAGGTGTAGGGGCGCCGGCTGAGCACCGGGGGCTGAAGCCCCCGGCTGGAACTACGGGAAGGCGGCTGAAGCCGGCTCGAGCAACGCGATATCGGACCCCGAGTCCGCGCAGGCGGACTTTGTGCGGTTGTTGCCGCGAGTTTACTCGCCCCAGCTAGCCCAGCGGCCCCAGCAGTCCATTACCCACCGACCATCACCGCAACCGGCACCAGACCGATGAACACCAAGATTCTCGCGGCTGACCTCAAGCCGACCTCGTTCCGCTGGGAGGTGGAGGGGCCGGTCGCAACGGTGACGCTCTCGCGGCCGGAGCGAAAGAACCCGCTCACCTTTGAGAGCTACGCCGAGCTGCGCGACACCTTTCGGCAGCTCCAGTTCGCCACGGACGTGAAGGTGGTGGTGCTCACGGGCGACGGGGGCAACTTCTGCTCGGGCGGCGACGTGCACGAGATCATCGGGCCGCTGGTGGGGATGCGCGAGCGGAAGGAGATGGACGAGCTGCTCGCCTTCACCCGCATGACCGGCGACCTGGTGAAGTCCATCCGCGGCTGCCCGCAGCCCGTGATCGCTGCCATCGACGGGGCGTGCGTGGGGGCGGGGGCCATCCTGGCGATGTCCAGCGACCTGCGGCTGGGCACGGCGCGCAGCAAGGTGGCGTTCCTCTTCACGAAGGTGGGCCTTTCCGGCGCGGACATGGGCGCGTGCGCGATGCTCCCGCGCATCATCGGCCAGGGGCGCGCGTCCGAGCTTCTCTTCACGGGGCGCACGATGGGCGGCGAGGAGGCCGAGCGCTGGGGCTTCTACAACCGCCTGGTGGAGCCGGATGCCTTGCAGGAAGAGGCGCGCAAGCTGGCGTCCGACCTCGCCGCCGGGCCGACGTTTGCGCACTTCATGACCAAGAAGTGCCTCCACCAGGAATGGGCGATGGGCGTGGACGAGGCGATCGAGGCCGAGGCCCAGGCGCAGGCCATCTGCATGCAGACGGAGGACTTCGCGCGCGCCTACCACGCCTTCGCGGCCAAGGAGCGGCCCGTGTTCCAGGGCAACTGACGTGCGGAACCGCAACTGCATGGCTCACGCAGAGACACAGAGACACGGAGAGAGCACTTCTATTTCTTCCTCCGTGTCTCTGTGTCTCTGTGTGAGATTGTCTTTTCGGCGCGTGCATCACGGCGCCGATGCCTGACCGCACCTTTCTGTCGTGGCCGTTTTTCGACGACGGCCACCGGCGGCTCGCGGCGGAACTGGATGCGTGGATCCCGGGTGAGATCGCGCCGCTGGCGGATGCGCACGCGGACGTGGATGCGACGTGCCGCGAGCTGGTGCGGCGGCTGGCGGCGGGCGGGTGGCTGCGCTACGCGATTCCGGCTGCGCAGGGCGGTGCGCACGCGCGGCTGGAGGTGCGCTCCCTCTGCGTGATCCGCGAGCTCCTGGCGCACGCGTCCGGGTTGGCCGACTTTGCGTTCGCCATGCAGGGGCTCGGCGCGGGGCCCATCTCGCTCTTTGGCAGCGATGAGCAGCGTGCGCGCTGGCTTCCGGCCGTCGCGGCGGGGGAGGCGGTGATGGCGTTCGCGCTCTCGGAGCCGGATGCGGGCTCCGACGTCGGCGCGATGACGACGGCGGCGCGGCGGGCGGACGGCGGTTACGTGATCGACGGGCGCAAGACGTGGATCTCAAACGCCGGCATCGCGGACCGCTACACCGTCTTCACGCGCTTTCCCGAGGCTGGCGAGCGCGGATTCGCCGCGTTCGTGGTGGATGCGGACAACCCAGGCCTGCGCGTGTCCGAGCGCATCGACGTCACCGCGCCGCACCCGCTCGGCACCGTGGACTTCGACGGGTGCCGGGTGGGCGCCGACGCGCTGCTCGGCGAGGCGGGGGGCGGGATGAAGGTGGCGCTGGGCACGCTGGACATCTTTCGATCGACGGTGGGGGCCGCGGCGCTGGGCTTCGCGCGGCGGGCGCTGGACGAGGCGGTGGCGTTCACCACGAAGCGGCAGGCGTTCGGCAGCGTGCTCAGCGAGCACCAGCTGACGCGCGCGGCGCTCGCCGAGATGGCCGTCGCCGTGGACACCAGCGCGCTGCTCGTGTACCGTGCGGCATGGACGCGCGACGGCGGCGCCCCGCGCGTCACCCGCGAGGCCGCCATGGCGAAGCTGCACGCCACCGAATCCGCCCAGCAGGTGATCGACCGCGCCGTCCAGCTGCTCGGCGCGCGCGGCGTCGTGGCGGGGAGCGTGGTGGAAATGCTGTATCGCGAGGTGCGCGCCCTCCGCATCTACGAGGGCACGTCCGAGATCCAGAAGCTCGTCATCGCCGGCCAGCTCCTCGCCGGCTGAGACTACACGGGTCCGTCGTAGGGGCGCGATGGATCGCGCCCCTACCAACTGCCACCCGAGGGCTGCCCATGCTCCAGGCCATCGTGCATCCCGAACCCGCCCCCACGGCGCACGCGGACACCTTTGCGCGCGACCATCTTCCGCCGCGTGAGCTGTGGCCGGAGATCGACCTCTCCGGCGTGCCCGCGCTGGCGGGGCGGGCGCGGATCAACGCCGCCGCGGAGCTGGTGGATGCGCGCGTCGCCGCGGGTGATGGCGACCGGACGGCGCTCGTCTTTGCCGGCGGGCGCTGGACGTACGCGGAGCTGATGGAGAAGGCGAATCGCATCGCCGGGGTGCTGCGCGACGAGCTGGGTCTGGTGCCCGGCAACCGCGTGCTGCTGCGCGGCTTCAACTCGCCGATGACGGCCGCCGCGTGGTTCGGCGTGCTCAAGGCGGGCGGCATCGTCGTCGCCACCATGCCCCTGCTGCGCTCCCGCGAGATCACGATGCTGCTGGACCGCGCCCGCATCCGCTTCGCCTTCTGCGATGCGCGCTTGATGGATGAGATGCCGGCGCACGCGCCGCCGCTGGAGCGCACGGTCGTGTTCGGCGCGGAGGGGGATGACTCGCTGGAGGCGCGGATGGCGCGGCAGCCGGCGACGTTCGCGAACGTGGAGACGTCGGCGGAGGACGTGGCGCTCCTCGCCTTCACCTCGGGGACGACGGGGCAGCCCAAGGGGGCGATGCACTTCCACCGCGACCTCCTGGCCTCGGCGGACACCTTTTCCGCGCACGTGCTCCGTCCTGGGCCGGACGACCTCTTCTGCGGGTCGCCGCCGCTGGCGTTCACCTTTGGGCTGGGCGGCTACCTCCTTTTCCCCATGCGCGCGGGCGCGGCGACGCTGCTGCTGGAGCAGGCCGCGCCGCCGCAGCTTCTGCAGGGGATCCAGGACCATCGCGCCACCATCGTCTTCACCGCGCCCACGGCGTACCGCGCGATGTCTGGGCTGGTCAGGGACTTCGACATCTCCTCGCTGAAGAAGTGCGTCTCGGCGGGCGAGACGCTCCCTCTGGCGACGTTCGAGGCGTGGCGCGAGGCGACGGGGCTGCGCATCATCGACGGCATCGGCTCCACCGAGATGCTGCACATCTTCATCAGCGCGGCGGACGACGACATCCGGCCGGGCTCGACGGGTCGGCCGGTGCCGGGCTACAGCGCCACGCTGCTGGGCGATGATGGCCAGCCCGTCGCGCCGGGCGAGCTGGGGCGGCTGGCGGTGCGCGGGCCAACCGGGTGCCGCTACCTGGATGACGACGAGCGGCAGGCGAAGTACGTGGAGAACGGCTGGAACATCACCGGCGACGCGTACAAGATGGACGAGGACGGCTACTTCTGGTTCCAGGCGCGCAACGACGACATGATCATCTCCTCCGGCTACAACATCGCCGGTCCAGAGGTGGAGAACGCGCTCCTGGAGCACCCCTCCGTGCTGGAGTGCGCCTGCGTCGCCGCGCCGGACGAGGAGCGAGGGCACGTGGTGAAAGCCTTCGTCGTCCTCCGCGACGGCTGCGCGCCGGGCGACGAGACGGCAAAGGCCCTCCAGGAGTTCGTCAAGCAGCAGATCGCGCCCTACAAGTATCCGCGCCGCGTGGAGTTCGTCGACTCGCTCCCACGCACCGCCACAGGCAAGCTCCAGCGTTTCCGCCTGCGCAATCCGGCGCCGTAGGCGTCACACAGAGGACACGGAGGGGAACTGAAAGCCGCGGAGAACCCCTGCGGCAGTTCTTTCCTCACCCCCTCTGTGTCTCTGTGTGAGGCCGCAGTTTCCCTTCTTGACCGCGAACCGAAATTGATCGACATCCTCCAGCCTGACGGGTGGGCGAAGCCACGCGGCTACGCGAACGGCACCGCTGCATCGGGGCGCGTCGTGTTTACGGCGGGACAGATCGGGTGGAATCCCCGCACCTTCGAGTTCGAAACGGACGACTTCGCCGCGCAGGTGGGGCAGGCGCTGCGCAACGTCGCCGCCGTGCTCGCCGAGGCGGGGGCGCGGCCGGAGCACGTCACGCGCCTCACCTGGTACGTCACCGACCGCGACGCTTACCTCTCCGCCGGCCGCGCGCTGGGCGATGCGTACCGCGAGGTGTTCGGCCGCCACTACCCGGCGATGGCGGTCGTCGTCGTCGCGGCCCTGCTGGAGGCGCGTGCGCTGGTCGAGATCGAGGCGACCGCCGTGGTGCCGGAGTAGGCATCCACCCGGCACCGGAGGACCCGGAGGGCGTCGTACACTGATCAGATGTTTATGGCGTGATGCGGGATTTGATGCGTAGCGACGGTTTAATGGCGTGAGCCTGACTTTCGCGCTCGCCATCACCATCGACTTGTCAGACGGGGATCACATGCGTCCACTCTGCATCGCGGTTGCCGGGCTGCTCCTGCTGGGCTGCGACGGGCGTCCCGCGCTCACGGACACGGCCGCGATGGGGGAGCTCGGCCGGTTCAGGATTGGGATGCGCCTTGCGGAGGCCAGGCGCATCGCGAAGGAGCGGGTGCCTCGCGAGGAGTGGATCTCGTGCAAGTCCTACCCTGACTACAAGTACTGCAGCCAGCTGCGATTGTCGGTGGACAGCGAAAGGGCGTACGGCCTCGTGTTTCAGAACGATACCTTGCGTGCGATGTCGTGGACGCGCCATGAAGATTTCGAGACGCTCCGCCGGCGGTACGCACATTTCGGCGAGCCCCAGCGGGTGCATAGCGGACGCGCACCGAGGCCGCTCGACATCTTCGCCGAGTGGGTCAGTGCCGACTCCATGACGATCCGCGGTGTCGTTTGCCACGACGGGAGAAGCAATCCGGTCTGTAAGATCACGGCTGCCCAGACAACGCCCGCGCAGGTCCGTCAACGCGCTGCGGCGTACCAGCGGCCCTGAGGAGATCAGCGCGACCGATCGGGAGATGTTCGGGGATGGTTCCCGTCGGTGAACGCGTTATGCGGGTGGCGAGGTCGAGGGTTACACGAAGCGACGCGGGCGGCGGAGCGGCGGAGGGCACGGGCGCGATGAATCGCGCCCCTACGGGTCGTGGCGGGCGAGGCGGGTGTAGAGGGTGAGGGCGCCGAAGGTGAGCAGGCCGAAGAGCACGAAGTAGACGGGGCGCGTGAGGGGGAGGTACGACCGCGCCCACACGCACGCCTCCGATGCCGCACGCCCCTCGGCGGGGGGCGTGCGGCACTTCAGCGCTACCTCCACCTCCGGGGCGGCGAGCCCCATCGCGACAGCGAGCGAGATCCTGAGAAGGAGGCTCTTCATCCTTTTACCTTGTAAAGGTTCGTGGACACCCGCGCAAGCTCCGGGGGATCAGGTTGACAGCGGGCGCACGCCGCCGATAGCGTAGCAGCCATGCCACACAACGCGCCGCGACATCCCCACAGCTGAGATCTCCATGCGCCTCCATCGCCTGATCGGCTCCGCCCTGCTGGCCCTCGCGCTCACGTCCTCGATCGCCTCGGCGCAGCGCGCGCCGCTGGACTCCGCGCGCATCTCCGCGCTCAAGGACGAGATCGCGCGCGAGATCGACGGGATGCACACCTTTACGCAGCAGATGGTCGACCAGGTCTTCTCGTACGGGGAGCTTGGCTTCCAGGAGAGCGAGAGCTCGCGCTATCTGGTGGGCATCCTGCGGCGCAACGGCTTCACGGTGCAGGAGGGGATCGCGGGGATCCCCACCGCGTGGATGGCCACGTGGGGATCGGAGAAGCCCGTCATCGCGCTCGGCTCGGACCTGGACGGCATCCCGCAGGCGTCGCAGAAGCCGGGCGTGGCCTATCGCGACCCGCTGGTGGAGGGCGCGCCCGGCCACGGTGAGGGGCACAACTCCGGGCTCCCCGTGGTCATCACCGCCGCCATCGCCACCAAGAAGGTGATGCAGCGCGAGGGGATCGGCGGCACCATCCGCATCTGGCCGGGGGTGGCGGAGGAGCTGGTGGCGGCCAAGGCGTGGTTCGTACGCGCCGGCTTCTTTCGTGACGTGGACGTCACCATCTTCACCCACGTGGGGAGCAACCTCAACGTCTCGTACGGCCCGTCGGACGGCACGGGGTTGGTGAGCGTGCTGTACCGCTTCCAGGGCGAGACGGCGCACTCCGCGGGGGCGCCGTGGCGGGGGCGCAGCGCGCTGGACGCGGTGGAGCTGATGAACGCGGGGTGGAACTACCGGCGCGAGCACCTTCGCCTGCCGCACCGCTCGCATTACGTGATCACCGAGGGCGGCGACCAGCCCAACGTGGTGCCGCGCACGGCCGCCGTGTGGTACTACTTCCGCGAGGTGGAGCACCCGCGCATCAAGGAGCTGTGGGAGAT
The DNA here is from genome assembly GCA_036389135.1 of Longimicrobium sp. Lineage (NCBI taxonomy): Bacteria > Pseudomonadati > Gemmatimonadota > Longimicrobiia > Longimicrobiales > Longimicrobiaceae > Longimicrobium > Longimicrobium sp. The sequence continues at coordinate 54,705 of DASVQP010000111.1, read as the reverse complement.
CGGCAACCAGATCGCGCGGGGCGCCACGATGATGACGGGCACCACGCTCGACACGATGCAGGTGCTGGGCGCCGCCTGGCCGCGCCACTTCAACCGTCCCGTGGCGATGGCGATGTACGACAACATCCGCCGCGTGGGCCTTCCGCGCTGGGACGAGGCCGACCAGACGCTCGCCCGCGCCGTCCAGAAGGAGCTGGGCAACGAGCGGACGCCCGGCCTCGACACCGCGCTCGCCAAGATCGACAGCGGCGTGCCGCCCGAGCAGAACCGCGGCGGCGGGTCGGACGACATCGGCGACATCTCGTGGGTGGTGCCGACCATCACGCTTCGCTACCCGAGCAACATTCCCAACCTGCCGGGGCACAACTGGTCGAGCGCGATCGCCATGGCCACGCCCATCGCGCACAAGGGCGCCACCGCCGGCGCCAAGGCCACGGCGATGACGCTGCTGGACCTGGTGACCAGGCCGGCGCTGGTGGACAGCGCGTGGAGCTACTTCCGTAACGTGCAGACCAAGGATGTGAAGTACGAGCCGCTGATCCGCCCGGGCGACCAGCCGCCCGTGTACATGAATGCCCAGGTGATGCAGCGCTACCGGCCCGAGATGCGGCGCTTCTACTACGATCCCACGCGCTACCGCACCTACCTGGAGCAGCTCGGCATCAAGTACCCGACCGTCCGCGCCCCCGAAGCGCCGAAGCCCTGAACGGTAGGGGCACCCCCGTGTGGATGCCCGTGCCCTGCCCCGCGACGAAGTCCTGCGCGCTCCCCGTGGTTCGTCCCTGCGGATGGCACGGGCAGCCACGTGGGGCTGCCCCTACGTCGATGACGTGGATCGTTCCAAAGGACTGATGAAGCGCCGCACTTTCCTCCAGACGAGCGCGTCCCTGCTGGTCTTCCGCGACGGGGGCGTGTGGGCGGCGCCCCGGTTCCAGGCCACGCGCGTGCTGCGGGGCGCCGTGCTGTATGACGGAACGGGCGCGGCGCCGCGGGAGGCGGACGTGGCGCTCGCGGGCGACCGCATCATCGGCGTGGGGGCGCGGCTGCAGGTGGGGCGCGTGCCCGAAACGGATCTGCGCGGGCTGGCGCTGGCGCCGGGGTTCGTGGACATCCACTCGCACACCGACCTCAACCTGCTGGTCAACCCGCGCGCCGAGAGCAAGGTGCGGCAGGGCGTGACCACCGAGGTGACGGGCCAGGACGGCGGCTCCATCGGCCCCTGGAGCGACGCCGAGTACCAGGAGATGCGCGCGGATTACAGGGAGCGCCTTAGCATCGATCTCCCTTTCCGCGACATCGCCGGCTTCTTTCGCTGGATGGACACCGAGGGCGCGGCGGTGCACGTGGCGAGCATGATCGGCCACGGGACGATCCGCGCCCGCGTCGTGGGCCAGCAGGATCGCCCCGCCACCGACGCCGAGCTGCAGCGGATGAAGGAGGAGGTGCGGAGCGCCGTGGCGGCCGGCGCGTGCGGGTTCTCCAGCGGGCTGGAGTACACGCCCGGCGCTTTCGGGAGCACCGCGGAGCTGGCCGAGCTCTCCACCGCGGTGGTGGGCACCGGCCTGCCGTACGCATCGCACATGCGCAACGAGGACGACCGGCTCTTCGCCGCCGTCGAGGAGGCGATCCAGGTGGGGCGGCTCGCCGGCGTGCCGGTGGAGATCTCGCACCTCAAGGCGCAGGGGAAGCGCAACGGGTGGAAGGCGGCGGCCGTCCTGCAGGCGATCGAGCAGGCGCGCGCGGCGGGGGTGGACGTGGCCTTCAACGTGTACCCGTACGTCGCCTACAGCACGGGGCTGGCGAACCTCTTCCCCGTGTCCGCGCGCAACGGCGGGACGGACGCGTTCCTGGCCCGCCTCCGCGATCCGGTGCAGCGCGCGCCGCTGGAGGTGGCGGTGCGCGCCAAGATCGAACAGCTCGGGAGCTGGGATGCGGTGCAGGTGACCTCCACCGGCTCCGATGCGCTCGCCTGGGCGCGCGGGCGCAAGCTGGGCGAGCTGGCCGCCGAGCGGCGCATCGAGCCGTTCGCGCTCCTGCTGCAGCTCGTGACGGAGGACCGCAACCGTGCAGGGATGGTGGGCTTTGGAATGCGTGAGGAGGACGTGGAGCGCATCCTCGCGCACCCGCTTGCGGCGGTGTGCTCGGATGGCGGGGCGTGGGCGCCGTACGGGCCGCTCTCCACCGGCGTGCCTCACCCGCGCACCTACGGCACCTTTCCGCGCGTGCTCGGCCGCTACGTGCGCGAGCGAAAGGTGCTCCCGCTGGAGGCCGCCATCCACCGCATGACGGTGCTTCCGGCGCGGCGCGTGGGGCTGCACGACCGCGGCACCGTCGCCCCGGGCATGCGCGCGGACCTGGTCGCCTTCGACCCGGACACCGTCGCCGACCGCGCCACATTCGAGCGCCCGCACCAGTACCCGGTCGGCATCCCGCACGTGTGGGTGAACGGCGCCCCCGTCATCCGCCACGGCGAGCACACCGGCGCCCGGCCCGGCCGCAGCGCTCGCCCGGTCCGGCGCTGATCGCTACGGCAACGGCGAGTCTCACGCGGCGGGGTCCACCACCCGAACGCGCGCCGTCTCGTCCTGCTTGGGAGTGAAGCGTAGCTCGACGTCCAAATCCAGGCGCGTCAGGAGGCGGAGGAGGGTGTCGATGGAGAAACGGTCCAGCCTGCCGCGGCGCAGGTCCGAGATGCGCGGCTGAGTGGTGCGGAGCAGACGTGCGGCTTCCGCTTGCGTCAGTCCGCGCTCCTCGACACGATGGATGATCGCAATCGCCAGGTCAGCCTTCGCCAGCAGTTCGTCGGCGTCAGCCAGCCCTAGATCCGCGAAGACGTTCGCGCTGCCCTCGGTGATGCGGATGTCGTCGTTCATCATTCCCTCGCGCCTGCGATTCAGGTTCTGCGCCTACCTGCCTCGTGCATCCGCCGGGCGGCCTCAAGCCGGGCACGGACCAGATCCATCTCGTGCTTCGGGGTGCCGATGCCATGCTTGCTCTTCTTCTGGAACACGTGCAGGACGTACACTGCGCTCCCCAACCTCACCGTGTAGACGGCCCGCTAGGTGTCGCCCGCATGGTCCTCCACCACCTCCAGCACGCCTGCTGCGTGAAAGCCATGGAGCGGTTTCGCGTCCGGGTGCTTCCCGCCGTCCTGTGCCATGCGGAGCGCGAATCCAATTGCGCGCTTCACAAGCGTCGGCAGGGCACTCAGATCCCCCAGCGATGACCCCACCCAGCGGATCGGCTTCGGCGGCCGCTTCGCCGGGGAATATATACGTACTGGCATTTGCCACAAGTAGCAGCGCTTTTGTTGGCTAACCTCACGCGTTTTCAGAAGATAACGTCCCTACGCTCGCCTCTGGATTTTGCAGGTGAAAGCGGCCACGCGTGCTACCGACCTGTTTGGCGCGGGACACAAAACGCTCTCAAGGCGGCTGTGAAAAGCGAAGGCCCCGCACCTAACTATAGGTGCAGGGCCTTCGTCTCATCAGGCGCAGAGGTCAGCGGTCGCGGCTGCCGGTGAGGGCGCGGACGCCGGCGTAGGCGAGGCCGCCGGCGATCAGCCAGGGGGCGGCCACGATGATGGGGTCCATCCACGTGTGCTTCAGGTCGGCGCGGCCCTGGCCGATGCGGGAGCGGATGGGGTGGGCCTTGAGCTCGCCCAGCACGCCCGACTCGGTGATCGGGTTGTCCGGATGGCCGGTGAGGAGCGAGCCCAGGTTGCTCTCCAGCGCGTCCACCCGGTCGGCGGCCATCAGGATGAGCCAGTGCGCGGCCGTGGCCTCGCTGTACGACGCGTACGCCCACTTCCGCATCACCCCGGAAAGGCCCTTGGGCGGGCACGAGGTGCCGAAGACCGGGGTCAGGAACTTGTGCTCGATCGACCTCTCGCGCGGCCATTTCTCCACCTGCCGCTCCGGGAAGTGCCAGTGCGCCCCGTTCAGCGTGGGGTCGAAGCGCTCCTGCGGGTGCGAGGGGCGGTCCGCCGGGTCCAGGTCCACGCCCCAGCCGGGGATCCGCTGGCGCAGCTCCTCCACCGGGATGGCGAGGGGGGGCTTTTCGTGGGTGTAAGGCATGGTTCGCTCTCCCTCATCAGTGCGCGTTGGGGATGACGACGGGCTTGATGCATTCGTCCAGCTTCGAGGAGAAGATGTGGTACCCCTCCGCGATGTGCTCCAGCGGGATGCGGTGCGTCACCAGCTCGCTGGGCTTCAGGTAGCCGTTCTTCACGTGCTCGAAGAGCCGCGGCCACTGGCGCTTCACCGGGCACTGGTTCATGCGCAGCGTGAGCCCCTTGTTGAAGGCGTCGCCGAACTTGATGGCGCTGAAGAGCGGGCCGTACACGCCCACGATGGAGATGGTGCCACCCTTGCGCACCGAGTCGATCGCCCAGTTGAGCGCAACCGGCGAGCCGCCCTGCAGCTTGAACTTGGTGGCGCTCACGTGCTGGAAGACGGCGCCGTCCGCCTCGGCGCCCACCGCGTCGATGCACACGTCGGCGCCCAGGCCGTCGGTGATCTTCTTCATGTACACGATCAGGTCGTCGTGCTCGGTGAAGTTGATCGTCTCCGCGTGGGCGAAGCTGCGCGCCTTCTCCAGACGGTACTCGATGTGGTCGATCACGATGACGCGCCCCGCGCCCATCAGCCACGCGCTCTTGGCCGCGTAGAGCCCCACCGGCCCCGCGCCGAAGACGGCCACCACGTCGCCCTCCCTGATCTCGCCGAGCTGCGCGCCGAAGTACCCCGTGGGGCAGGCGTCGGTGAGCATGACGGCGTCCTCGTCGCTCATCCACTCGGGGATCAGGCTGGGCCCCACGTCGGCGAAGGGGACGCGCACGAACTCCGCCTGGCCGCCGTCGTAGCCGCCGGTGGTGTGCGAGTAGCCGTAGATGGCGCCCGCCGCGGTGGCGTTGGCGTTGGCGTTGTGGCAGTTGCCCTGCAGCCCGCGCGCGCAGAAGAAGCAGGAGCCGCAGAAGATGTTGAAGGGCACCATCACCCGGTCGCCCGGCTTAAGGTTCTGCACCGACGAGCCCACCTGCTCCACCACGCCGATGAACTCGTGCCCGAACGTCGTCCCCACGCGGGTGTCGGGCACCAGGCCGTGGTACAGGTGAAGGTCCGATCCGCAGATCGCCCCCATGGTGACGCGCACGATGGCGTCGTTGGGGTGCTCGATGGGCGGGATGTCCTTCTCCTCCACCCGGATCCGGTACGGGCCACGGTAAACCATCGCGCGCATGCGTGAGCTCCTTTGTGTGAGGTCGCGGGCCACCCGCGCGGGTGACGGGGGCGGAGCCGTTCGCATCAGGCGTGCCGGACGGTTTCCAGGGGCGGAGCGCACCAGTTCCGCATTGCATAATCTTTGTAATAAGTTATTGCATGCGGCCTGCTTCTTGCCCCTCCCCGGCGCTCTGGGTGGGTGGAAGTCGCACGATCCAAACGACTTATGATGACGAGGAGGGGCCCGATGCAGCAGAGCGGAAGCGGAGGTGCCGGGAACCAGGGCAACATGCAGAAGATCGGCGAAGGGCTGGGCGGCATGCTGGGCCAGATGGCCGACAACGCCATGTCGATGTTCGGTCCCATACTCAACAACATGGGCGGGTGGTGGGCCCAGGCGGGGAACGCGCAGCAGCAGGGCGGCGGATCGGTGCACGCCTCCTTCAACACCGAGGCGGACAACCGCTGCCGCAGCCACTTCGAGGCGCAGGGGAGCGCGCAGGGCGGCGGGCAGGCGAGCACCGGTGGCGGCGTGGGCGGCGCGACGGGGAGCATGTCCGGCGGCGGCGCGTCGGGGTCGATGCACGCGTCGGGGAGCACCGCCGGCGGCGGCCACTCGGGCGGGATCAGCGCGCAGGGGAGCACGCAGGGGCGCGCGCGCAGCTACGAGGAGGTGCGCCCGCTCTACCAGTTCGGCCACATGGCGGGGCAGAACCCGGACTACCAGGGCCGCGCCTTCCACGAGGTCGAGGGCGAGCTGCAGAGCCACTGGGGCACCGAGCAGTCGCAGCAGCACGGCTCGTGGCCGGACGTGCGCGGCTACGTGGAGTTCGGCTACTCCGGGCATTCTTCGGGCGGCTCGTCCTCGGGCGGCGCATCCGGCGGCACGGGCGGGATGAATGCCTCGGGGGGCACCGGCGGAGCGTCGGGGAGCACGGGCGGCGCCACCGGGGGCTTCCACGCCTCGGGGAGCATCGACACCAGCGACGGCTCGGGCGCCTCCGGGAACACCGGTCCTTAAATCCGGACGCGGTGTACGAAACGGGGGAGCGGCCAGCCAGGCCGCTCCCCCGTTTCTTCATCCCCGCCCCCGATTTCAGGCGGCGTTGAGGGGATCGGTCCCGAGGCTCAGCTCGAACGCGAGCCCTGGCTCCATGCGGGCGCGCACGAAATCCTCCGCCTCGGTCCAGCACCCGTGCCCCTCACTTGCGGCCACCGAGAAGTCCGCCGTCTCGTCAGGCGCCGGCGCGGTCCCTTCGGCGCCCGGCCGCAGCCCATCGACGCGCACGACGGGAACGCCAGCCTCGGCGGCCCTGTTGATCAACAGGATCGCGTCCGTTGCCGTGAGCAGCAGGTGGCCGCCGTGGTGTGGGACGGCGCGGCTCGTGAACTCACGAACGAGGATCTCTGCTTCCATGTGCGCCTCCGGGGGTGGGGGGGTGCCGAATGATCTCCCGACAACAACCGCACAAACCCCGCCCGCGCGGACTGGCTGCGTTTCCCGAGACCGCTTCAGCGGTCTTCCCGTGGTTCCAGCGGGGGGATTCGTTTCATCCCCGGCGACCAGCCCCGGGGCATCACCCCCTCCCTCACCCCCCCGTCTTCCCCTTCCCCTTCCCCCGCCTCCTCCCCGACTCCCCGCGCACGTCCGTCATCAGGATGGTGACGACCAGGAACAGCCCCATCACCGCCGCGGCCAGGAAGAGCAGGATCGCGAGGCCCGGGTAGCCCATGATGCGGAACGGCGTGTCCACGCGCATCATCATCGCCGCGCCGATGATCAGCGCCGCGAGCACCAGGCCGACCGTGATGCGGTTGGAGATCTTCTGGAGCCCCTCCATCATCCACACCTCTTCCTTGACCCTGATCCCCACCTCCAGCTCGTTCTCCGCCACCGAGTCCAGCACGCGGTTCAGCCGGCCGGGGAGGCGCTGGACGAACTCGTTCAGCTCCAGCAGGTTGGCGAACATCGCGGCGGGCGATGCGTTGCGAAGCATCCGTTGCTGCATCACCTCCGACGAGTGGCGCCGGATGGCCGCGTTCGGGTCGAACTCCGGGTCCAGCGTGCGCCCCGCCTGGTCCAGCGCCAGGAATGCCCGCCCCAGTGTGCTGATCTGGCTGGGAAGGATGATGCCGGAGGTGGCGGCGATCTTGGTCAGCTCGATCACGACGCGCCCCAGCTCGATGTCCCGCGCGGTGGCGCCGTAGAAGCGGCTCACCAGCTCGGTTACCTCGCGCACGAACTTCTCCTCCTCCCACAGCCCCTCCAGCGGCGTCCCCATGGCGATGGAGATGCGCGCCGCCTCCTCGCCGTTGCCGTCCGCCACGGCCAGCATCAGGCGCAGCAGGTGGTCCTGCAGGGAGGGCGGAATGCGCCCCACCATCCCCAGGTCCAGCAGCGCGACGCGCCCGTCCGTCGTCACGAAGACGTTGCCGGGATGCGGGTCCGCGTGGAAGAAGCCGTCCACCAGGATCTGCTTGAGATACGCCTGGAAGAGCTCCTCGGCCAGGGCGACGCCGTCGATCTCCATATGCCGGAGCGGGCTCAGCTCCGTGATTTTGCGCCCGCGCACGTACTCCATGGTGAGCACGCGCGTGCGGGTCAGCTCGTCGATGGCCGAAGGGATCGCGATCCGGTCGAACTGCGCCAGGTTGCGGCCCAGCGTGGCGAGGTTGGCCGCTTCGCTCTTGTAGTTCAGCTCGTCCAGGATGTTGCGCCTGAACTCCTGGATCAGCCCCAGCACGCCGTAGCGCTGGCCCACCTCGGTGCGCCGCTCCGCCATCGCGGCGACCTCCTCCAGCGCGTCCAGGTCGTCGGTGATGCGCTCGCGCACGCCGGGGCGCTGCACCTTGACCACCACCCGCCGCCCGTCGTGCAGCGTCGCCTGGTGCACCTGGCCCAGCGACGCCGCCGCCATCGCCTTCGGGTTGAACTCCGCGTACGCCTCGCCGATCGTCTGCCCCAACTCTTCCTGGACGATGCGCTCCACCTCCTCGTACGGAAACGCCTCCAGCCTGTCCTGCAGGCGGGAGAGCGCGTCGATGTACGCCTCGGGCACCAGGTCCGGACGCGTGGAGAGGAGCTGGCCCAGCTTGACGAAGGTGGGTCCCAGCCGCTCCAGGTCGCCCGCGAGAGCCTCCGCTTCCGGCGCCGCGGCGGCGGTCTCGGCGGCGGTGGGCTCTTCCACCACGGCGTCTAGCCCGGCCGTGTTCACGATGTCGCTGCGGCCGTACTTGATGAACAGCTTCGCCAGCTCGGCGTAGAGCTTCAGGTGCTTCGGATTGAGCGAGATCCCCATGCCTCTGCGTCACCTGGAGTGGCCGGAGCGCAGGCGCGCCCGCGGAAAGGGTGTACGCGCGCAAGTGCAGAAAGCATGCTCGGTTAGGGAGCGGCAGTGGAAGGTGGGGAACCGCAACCGCATGGCTCACACAGAGACGCAGAGACACGGGGAAAGGAAGGGAGGGGGTGTGACTGGACGGCGGGAGCGGTGGCCGGTTAGGATGGAGGGATGAAAATCAACTTCAAGGAACTGCTAGCCGAGTACGGCCGCGTGGCGATTGTGGTGTACCTCGTCATCTTCGCGGCCACACTGCTGGCAAGCTGGATGGCGATCCGAATGGGATGGCGGCCGGCGGGGGCGGCGGGGAACGCGGGGACGCTGGCCGCGGCGTACCTCGCCACCAAGCTCACGCAGCCGCTCCGCATCGCCGCCACCCTGGTGCTCACGCCCCTGGTGGCAAAGGTGCACGAGCGGATCACGCGCGGACGCGGCCGTCGGCTGGACGCAGGCGGCGGAGCGGTTCCCGAAGACACGGCCTGACGCGCTGTACCCGGGCCGCGGGGCCGGCGGTACGGATTTGGCTTTGCGCGTCCGCATGAACAGACGCGATTCTAACCATGGAACGTCCGGCCACAGGCGCGCGCTCACCCTGGCGGTGGTCGCGCTGGTCGCCGGGGCGGGATTCGGGCGCCTCGCCGCGGCCGTGGCGCGGCGCGACACCGCGAAGGCCGACGAGGCGCTGCACGAGGCCACCGCCGTCCCCGAGGACCACCCGGTGCGGGAGGCCGCGGCCGCCATCGCGCCCGCGGGGAAGAAGCGGAACTACCTGCCCGCGGCCCTGTGCGCCTCGGTCGTCGTGCTGGCCTCGCCGGGTGCCCGTGAGCCGGGGGCGCTCCGTTCGCGCGGCGCGGGCGTGGGCGCGATGCTCCTGGCGGCCGCGGCGGCGCGGGGGCTCAACCCCGCCTTCGACCGCTGGCTTCCCCAGCCGCCTCCGCCCCCGGGCCATCCACCCGACCGCCCCGTCTTCCCGAGCGGCCATGCCTTCGGCCCTGGCGCCGTATCCCTGGCGACCGCGTACGTGCTGGCGCGCGAGGGGTTGGCCCCTGCCGCCATCACCTTTCCGCTCGCCCTCACGGTACCGCTCGTGATGTCCGGCGCGCGCGTGCTGGAGGAGAAGCACTGGGCGTCCGACGTCGCCGGCGGGTACCTGGGCGCGATCGCGCTGTCGGCGGGGTGCCTGGCGGGCTACGAAGCCGCGCGCGGCGCGTAGAACTTCGGTCTCACGCGCAGACGTGGAGGAACAACGACAGCCTGGCTCACGCAAAGGCGCAGCGGCGCGGAGATGTCCATCTCTCTGCGTCTCCGCGGCTCCGCGTGAGCCCGGCCGTTTTCAGACCGCACGCGGATACCCGTTGAAGCCGCCACGGCGCCAGCCGGAAAGGCCGGGGACGACACCACGGGGAGCGACGAAGGCGTTGACGAGCGGGAGGTTGATGATGATCTGCAGCATGGCGGGCCTCGTGTGTGATAAGGAGTAGGGTCCATCGGGTTCGGCCATCTATAAGGCGAGGACCGGACCCTTTTGGCCCGCATCGTAAGTCATTGCGCGCAAACGGTTAACGAAATGACCCCGCGCCCGCCCGGCTCACCATCGGGATTCTGGCGTCCCAAAGCCGGACACTCGGCGCGTCACAACGCCCTCACCCCCGGCTCGTTACACTCGCCTGCCTTATGGACCGCCTCGGATCCCGTAGGGGCCCGATTCGCGTGGCGCGGGCGCGTGCCACCACACCCGTGGCTCACGAGACCGCTTCAGCGGTCTTCCCGTCGTTCCAGCCGGGGGATTTATCCCCCGGTGCTCCGGCCCCCGGTGCCGCCCCGGTGCTCCGGCCCCCGGCGCACCCCGGTGCGTCGCGACCGGTGCGTCGCGACCGGCATACGCGTGCATTGCATTGCAGCGTCGCGCATCCAGCCCTATGATGCCCGCATGAAACGACTCATCGCCCTCCCCGCGCTCCTGGTGCTGGCGTGTGCTCCCGCCGAGCCGGGGGCACCCGAGCCCGCGCAAACGACGACGATCCGCCCGGGCGTGGAAGTGTTCCTGGAGCGCCCCCCCGCCGCCGCCGTCGGCAAGCGCGTGGGGCTGATCACGAACCACACCGGCGTCGACAGCCAGGGGCGCAGCTCGGCCGACCTGCTGGCCGCCTCGCCGCACTTCAGGCTGGTGTCGCTCTTCGGGCCCGAGCACGGCATCCGCGGCGTGCTCGCCGACGGCGACGCCGTGCCCTCCGGGCGCGACGAGAAGACGGGACTCCCCGTGCACTCCCTCTACGGCGACACGCGCGAGCCGACCGAGGAGATGCTGCGCGACGTGGACGTGCTCGTCTTCGACATCCAGGACGTGGGCGCGCGGACGTACACCTACGTCTCCACCATGGCGCTGGCGATGCAGGCGGCGAAGAAGAAAGGCATCCCCTTCATCGTTCTAGACCGCCCCAACCCCATCGGCGGCGAAGTGGTGGAGGGCGGACTGCTGGAGCCGAAGCACGCCACCTTCGTGGGGATGTACCCGATCGCCCTTCGCCACGGGATGACGGCGGGCGAGCTGGCGCGGCTCTTCAACAGCGAGTTCCACATCGGCGCCGACCTGACGGTGGTGCCGGTGGAGGGGTGGCGCCGCTCCACCTGGTTCGACGCGACGGGGCTCCCCTGGCTGAACCCGTCGCCCAACATCCGGCGGCTGGAGGCGGCGATCCACTACCCCGGCACCGTCCTCTTCGAGGGGACCAACCTCTCCGAGGGCCGCGGCACCGACCTCCCCTTCGAGCAGGCCGGCGCCCCCTGGCTCGACGCTCCCGCCGTCGCCGCGGAGCTGAACCGGATGCGGCTCCCGGGCGTGCGCTTCCAGGCGGTGCGCTATCCGATTCAGAGCACCGTGGCGAAATTCCCCGGCCAGACCGTCCCCGGCGTGCGTTTCATCCTGACCGATCGCGCCAGCTACCGCCCGGTCCGCACCGCGCTCATCACGATCGACGCGATCCGCCGCCGCCACCCGCAGCAGTTCCGCTGGAGCGGGACGATGGACCGGCTGGCCGGCACGGAGCGCGTGCGCAGCGCCATCGAGGGCGGCACCCTCCCCGCGCTGCTGGCCGATTGGGATCGCCAGGCGGAGCTCTTCCGCGGGAGCCGCGCATCGTCGCTCCTGTACAATTGACCCTGGAACGATGAAAGCTACGGATCTGGACCAGGTGCAGCGCATCCTTCAGGTGCTCCGCAAGCTGGCGCCGCACACCGTCTGGTTCGGCTCGGTGTCCGGCGAGACGGAACAGGAATGGGAGTGGATGCTGGAGTCGCGCGCCGGTGGCCTCCCCTCGAACACCGAGATCACCTCGATGGAAATCACGGCGCGGCAGGGCGGCAACACGCGCACGGCGCCCCCCTTCATCGGCGCGACCACCGAGCGGCGGCACAAGGGCGTGCGCATGACGGTGGACGTGGGAAGCGCCCACCTCCGCCTCATGGCCCAGTCGCCGGGCCTGGCACCCTTTGGCGCCTGGCTCCACTCCTTCTACGACGACCTCGCATCCCGCTATGCCGCCCGGGCCCCCGTCTGGGACCCCGAGCCCCCGCGCGTCGACACCGCGGAAATCGTGCGCACGCTTGACGAAGCGCGCGACCGCTGGGCACCATGAACAGCAGTTTCACGCAGAGCCGCAGAGGGTACGGAAAGAGCACGGAGGAGACGCGGATACCCTCCTCCCCTTGTAGTTTCCTCTGTGTCTCTGTGTGAGGCTGCCGTTCCCCGTTCACCGCTCCCAATGCCGCTGACCCGCGCCGCCCGCCTCGACCGCCTCCCCTTCACCGGCCTCCACCGCCGCCTCCTGGTGGTCGCGGGGGCCGGGTGGGCGATGGATGCCATGGACGTGGGGCTGATCTCGTTCATCATGGCCGCCCTCGCGCAGCAGTGGCACCTGTCGCCCGCGACGGTGGCGTGGATCGGGTCCGTGGGGTTCGTGGGGATGGCGCTGGGGGCGGCCGTCGGCGGGAGCGCGGCGGACCGCTGGGGGCGGCGCACCGTGTTCGCCGGCACGCTCCTCGTCTACGGCCTGGCGACGGGGGCCGCGGCCGCGTCGTGGTCGGTGACGTCGCTGCTGGCGTTCCGCTTCCTGATTGGCTTCGGGCTGGGGGCGGAGCTCCCGGTGGCCTCTACGCTCATCAGCGAGTTCGCGCCGGCGCGCATCCGCGGGCGCGTGGTGGTGGGGCTGGAGGCGTTCTGGGCCCTCGGGTGGATCCTGGCCGCGCTGATCGGCACCTACGTCATCCCCCGCTCGCCAGCCGGGTGGCGCTGGGCGTTCGCCCTGGGCGCGCTCCCCGCCCTGTACTCCGGGGTGGTGCGCCGCGCGCTGCCGGAGTCGGTGCGCTTCCTGGAGAGCCGCGGGCGCGTGGACGAGGCCGAGGCCGCGGTGCGCCGCTTCGAGGCCGCGGCCGGCGTCGAGCCCCCCGCCGAGCCCGCTCCGGTAACGACGCCCGTGGCGGAGCGCGTGGGGCTGGGGACGCTCTGGCGCGGGGCTCTGGCGCGGCGAACGCTGGCGCTCTGGCTGGTGTGGTTCGGGATCAACTTCGCCTACTACGGCGCCTTCATCTGGCTCCCGTCGCTTCTCACCGCGCGCGGATTCTCGCTGGTGAAGTCGTTCCAGTTCACCCTCATCATCACCCTGGCGCAGCTTCCCGGCTACGCGGTGTCGGCGTACCTGATCGAGAAGTGGGGCCGCCGCCCCACCCTCGCCACCTTCCTGGCCGGCTCTGCGCTGGCGGCGCTCCTCTTTGGCCGCGCGGGCTCGCGCGAGGAGATCCTGGTGGCGGGGTGCCTCCTCTCCTTCTTCAATCTGGGCGCGTGGGGCGCGGTGTACGCAGCCACCCCCGAGGTGTACCCCACCGCCGTACGCGCGACGGGCGCCGGTTGGGCCGCCGGCTTCGGGCGCATCGCCTCGATCCTGGCCCCGCTCGCCGTGCCGCCGCTGATGGCCGCGGGCGGTTCGGGCGCCGTGTTCGGAACGTTTGCGGGGTTCTTTGGCGTCGCCATCGTCGGCGCGCTCCTCCTCCCCGAATGGCGCGGGCGCGATCTCGACGACGCCGCACCCGCTTGACCCGGGCGCTCTCCACACGCTTCTTCCCTCCGACCCAGCTCCTCAAGATGCCGCTGAATCCGGTCGCCCTCCGCCTCTGCCTCGCCCTGACGATCGGGATGGCCGTCGCCGCGCAGCCCGTCGATGCCCAGCCAGCCGACAGCAGCGCGATCCCGATCTACGCGGGCGTGCTCGGCAGCTTCACGTGGCCCGTGTCGACGCGGGTGCCGGAGGCGCAGGCGTACTTCGACCAGGGCGTGCGGCTGATGTACTCGTTCGCGCCGGAGGAGGCGCGCCGCTCGTTCGTGGAGGCGCGGCGCCGCGACCCGGAGTGTGCGATGTGCTGGTGGGGCGAGGCGTGGTCGATGGGCCCCTACCTGAACGGCCCCATGGAAGACGCCGACGCGCCCGGCGCACACGCGTCCGCCACTCGCGCCCGTACCCTCGCCCGGGTGCGCGCCACGCCCGTGGAGCGCGCGCTCGCGGAAGCGATGTCCGCCCGCTACCTCCCCGCGCACGGCCTGGCGGGGCGAAAGAGCCTGGACACCGCCTTCGTGAACGCGATGGCCGGCGTGTACCGGAGCGCGCCGCGCAACGACGAGGTGGCGACGCTGTACGCCGACGCCCTGATGCTCCTGGAGCCGCGCCGCGGAGTCTGGCCGCTCACCAAGCCCTCCGTCGCGCGCATCCACGGCGTGCTGGAGGAGGTGCTCGCGCGCGACGTCGCCCACCCGGGCGCCTGCCACCTCTACATCCACGCGACGGAGACCACGCCCAAAGTCCGCGAGGCGCAGCGGTGCGCGGACCTGCTGGGGAGCTCCATCCCGGGCGCGAGCCACATCCTGCACATGCCGTCGCACACCTACAACCGCGTGGGGCGCTGGGGCGACGCAACGCGCGTCAACGTGCAGGCGTGGCACTCGGACCAGAGGGCGGCGGTCGGCGAGGGAGTCTCCATCTACCCCTCGCACAACCTGCACATGCTCCTCTTCTCCGCGTCGATGGATGGCCAGGGCGCGCTCGCCATCCAGGCAGCCAGGGACTACACGAAGCTGGTGCCCGCGGACGGCGCCGGGCTGCACTCGCTCGTCCTCCTGCGCTTCGGCCGCTTCGACGAGGTGCTGGAGCTGACCCGCGCCCCCTCGCACCCCATCCATCAGGGGCTGTGGGCCTTCGCGCGCGGCCACGCCCATCTCCGTCTCTCGCGGCCGGACAGCGCGCGCGCCTACCTGGCGCTCGTGGACTCGCTGGAGCGCCATGCACCGGCCGCGCGCATGTTCCGCGTCCACCAGCCCGCGCGCCTCCTCGGCGTGGTGGGCGCCCTCCTGCGCGGCGAGCTGCTGCGCGTGGATGGCCGCGGCGACGAGGCGATCGCCGCCTTCCGGGAAGCCGCCCGCCTGGAGGACGCCCTGGTGTACGACGAGCCCGAGCCTCTCCCCTTCGCCGTGCGCGACTGGCTGGGAACGCTCCTCCTGGAGCAGGGCAGGCCGGCCGACGCCGAGCGCGTCTTTCGGGAGGGGCTGGAGCGCCGCCCGCACAACGGGTGGAGCCTCGTCGGCCTGGAGCAGGCCCTCCGCGCCCAGGCCCGCACGGCGGACGCGGACCAGGCGCGCGCGGCCTTTCAGCAGGCGTGGGCCCGCTCGGACACCTGGCTGCCGCGCCCGCGCTTCTAACGGAGGGGCGTTTCGGCCTCAGGAAACGAGAGAAGCGCCCCGCTCGCATTGTGAGCCGGAGCGCTTCTCACTTCTTCGCCGCCGCTAACGCCCTTTCGCCCGCTCCGGCGGGACGGGGATGCGGGTGCGCGGGCTACGGCGCGCTTCCCACGGCATGTTGATCTTCGACCGGGTCTAGCTGTTGACACAACTTCCGGCCGTGCTGCTGACGAAGATGCTCGGCGAGCACATCATTGATCCGGGCTAGCCAATCCCCACCAAGCGATCGGAACCCCTCAACGACGTCCGCGCGCAAGGGGCACACCGTTCCCTGCGCATACGCGACGATCAGGTCGTTGATCCGCGTTTGATAACGCGGACCTTCGGTCTTAATCGCCTCGAGGGCCAACTCGTCGATGCGGATCGAGATCGGAACTTTGGTTCTGCCGGCTGCGGATACCGCCACGGCACGGGCCAGATCATCTTCCGTGATCGTGGGAAATTCCGCGTCGGCGTCCGCGATGGCATCGATCTCATCATCCGTCCACGTGCGCCCGCGAGCCGTATCCGAAGCCTGGCTACTCATCGCTCAACCCGTTGTGCTCGTTGAATTCCTTTCGTTCTCCACGTCGAGCGGGACGCACCCAGATCAATCTGCGTAACCCGTCGCGCATTGTATATACAACAGCAACGATCAGGCCCCAGCGCATTCGGCCGATGGCAACGCCGCGCATTTCACCTTCGCGCTCGCGTTCGCCAAGATCGAGGTGATCGTAGTATTCATCCTGGAACACCCACACCAGATCGAAAAACGAAAACCCGTACTCATCCTCGCAACGCTTGCTTGCCGCGTCGTCCCAATCGAATCCGGGTGGCCGTGTCCCCACTGATCCTCCCGTATATACAGTGGTAGGGCTGTCGATGTCCTCCTTAACGACAAATGGCGACGTTGAGCTGGGCCTGCTGAGAAACGCTGACAGCTAGTTTCCGCTGCCGGCCAGCCGCGTCGTAGGACGAAATGCGCGTCGCTGTCGAGGCCTCACTGGATCTGCACCTCGCCTTCGATCTCGCGGATGATTGCGGAGCGCTGTTCCTCGGATGGGATGTGGCGCGCCAGGACCTCGGCGGTGGTCTCCAGGATGCGCGCCGAGGAGAACCGCGACACGTCCTGCCGCAATCCCTGCCCGATGTACAGCTTCAGCAGCGCCTCGGGCTGCATGTCGCGCCAGCAGGCGACACGGCGCAGCGACGCGAGCGTGTCGCGCGGAAGGGACAGCGCCAGGACCTGCGTGGGGCGGGGGCGAAGCTCGATCTTCTCGGCCTCGTTGCTGTTGGTCATCGAGCTTCCTCTCCTCTCGTGTGATGGGGCGCACACGGAGGATAGGTGCATCTCGCAAGGTCAGCAAGACACATTTTGGAGCGCGGAATTACCGCCTGTGGAAGCAATGAATCGCATGCAGTTGCGCCATTTAGAGCGATTCGTCAGCTCGGGCGCACCGGCCGGGCCACGGAGCGTACCGGGCGCACGGCAACCGCGCTCCCATTGCTACCTGCCGACGATGCGGGCGGCGCGGTCCGCGGCGGAATCGAGCGCGGCGTACGGCGCCAGCCGCCCGCTCGCCATGTCGTAGATGAAGCTGCGCTGCCGCATCTCCTCCTGCTTCACCTCCTTCCCTTTGGGCGCCTCCAGCGCGAGAACGAGCAGCCCGCGTCCGTCTGGCGTCGGCGCGTGTGAGATCACTTCGTACGGCTCCGTCAGGACGCGGCGCAGCCCTGTCCCGTCGAGGGCGCTCACATGGAGCGCCGCACGGTCCGCCGAGGTGAGCCGGCCGTCGCCGTTCGTATCCCGATCCGTGATGTCGTACACGATCCAGTTCTGGAGAGCATCCGGTTCCGCATACGGCACCATGTTATCACGGACCTGTTCCGGCGGAGGATACCGAAAATTTTGGATGATGGCGGGACGCTCGAGCAGGAGGCGTCCCCGCGGGGCGCCGGGAGTGAGAAAGATGACGTTCACCAGCGGGCCGTCGGCGCCGTAGTGTCTCGCCCTACCGGAGGTGGCGCCGGAGGTCAGGCTGCCTCCCGTCTCCGGCTGGTCGGCCTCCCCGTGATGGACGGTGACGAGCTGGGTGGTCGTGCCCCGTACCGTCACCGGTGCTCCGTAGCGGATCGCGCGCGGTACGGACCGGCCTGCCTCCGCCGCGCCCGCTACTCGCACGGCGGGTTCCGAGCGCCCCCGGAACTCGCCGATCGTGATGAACAGGAGCGTACCCAGCGCGAGCACCCCGAGGGCGAGGAGGATGAAGCCGTTGACGAGCCACACCCGCTTGAGCAGGCGATCGGATCCGGGTTCCATGTGCCGAGTGAGTGGAGAGGGAAACAGGGATGGCCATCCGTCGCACTATTCGATGCCGTCGCCCCGCTCCACAAGGGCGGAGGGATCATTCCCGCGCAGCCACTCCACCATGTGGTCGAAAAGCTCCGCCGGCCGCTCCTCGCGCACTGCCATGCGGGCCGCGGCGGATACGAGCCGCACCGTCTCGGCCACGTCGCGCGCACCGGCGAAGCGCACGCGGGCGGGGGCGAACGACTGCATGGCCGCGAAGTAGCGGCGTTGCGGTCGGATGAAGAGGAGGTGCGCGTCGAAGCCGTGCCGCCGCCGCTTCGCGTCCCCCTCCTTGCGCGCACGAAGGGCGTCGGCGGGTGCGCCGAGGATGACGTACAGGTTAGGGAAACCGATGTCGCCGCGCAGGATGCGGGGGCGGTAGAAGGCGGCGAGCTCGTCCAGTGACTGCCGCCCGTCGAAGCCGTACGACCAGTTGTACCAGAGGGGCTGGAAGGGATCGCCGTCGAGAATGGCGAGGGCGGGGGCGCGCGCCGCCATCGTCCAGCGCTCCACCTGCCGCTCCAGGTACCAGTCGGGCGCCTCGGCGGCCGGTCGGGGGAAGATCTCATTCACCTCCGGGACGACGCACGCCCCGGCTGCGGCGAGGGCCGAGGCGGTGGCGGTCTTCCCCACCGCGCTCGGCCCTTCCAGGCAGACGATCGGCATGGCCGCGGATCAGGTCTCCCAGGCCGTGGTCACGAGCCCCACAGTGGTGCCGCCGGGCGTGCGGCCCACGACGTAGCAGCGGATTTCGACCTCGCCCACGCGGAACACGCGCACCTCGGCCAGCGAGTCGCGCAGCGCCTCGCGAAGTGCCTCGTACCGCTCGCGAAGGGCCTGCGCCGCGGGGTCGCCGGGGTCGCTCTCCTCGATGTGGCCCGCGAAGAAGCGGTCGAGCGGCACCTCCTGCACGCGCGCGCCCGGCGCGGCGCCGGCCAGGGCGCGGAACCCCTCCGGCGTCAGCGCCTGCGCGGCGCCGAGCTCCACCCATTCGAACGGCGCGTCGCCCTCACTGGTGTAGACCAGCCCCTCCGCGGCGCGCTCCAGGCGGACGCGGGTCGAGTCCGTCAACGCGCTTCCCAATACGTCTCGACGGCGTCGGCCAGCAGGGGGAGGAAGTCGTAGCCCGTGCGGCTCTCGATGGCGTCCACCGTGGTGCGGTACGACTCCCACGAGTGGGTTGAGATGCCGGTGGTGTTGGGCATGTCGATGGCGATCACCTGGATGCTCCCCGTGGTGGTAGCCTGCGACAGTCCCTGACCGTACGGCATCAGCAGCGCGATCTTGTAGTTGCGCGTGGCGATGGCCACCTTCCCCGCCCCCAGCAGCGTGCCGCTGTACGAATAGCCGCCCGCCATGACGTAGATCTCCTTGTCGTACGTCTGCGCCTGCGTCTGCAGATATTGCTCGAACTTGTACCATGGCCCGCCGTTCAGGTCCTGGTACTGCGGCAGGATGTTGGTCATCAGAAAGGTCTGCTTGTTGTGCTCGCTGGACCACGTCCGCTCCTCGCTGCGCACCATGTGGCCGCGGCTGTAGCCGGAGTTGGTGTAGTCCGAGGTGGTCACGCGGTAGCACCCGCTGGGGAGCGTCGCGTCCGTGTAGAAGCTGGTGGCGCGCGGCGCGTCGCCGTAGTGCGTCTTGTTGAGGTTCCACGACACCCAGTTGGGCCCGCCGCGCGTGCAGTTGTACGAGATGTAATGCGTGTTCTTGGAGAGCCGCACGTCGCTCGAAGCCGTCCCGATGGGCGCGCCGAACTCGATGTGGCTCCTGTAGATGGCGCTGGGGTAGGTGTAGAAGCGGGGTTCCTGCGGGGTCGGGGAGGTCGCGGTGGGGGCGTCGGCGGAGCAGGCGGCCAGCAGCGCGGCGGCTACGGCGCCGAGTGCCACGCGTGCGCGCGCGGCGATGCGGGGAAACGGCATGCGCGTTCCATCCTTGTACGAGGGATTTTGACCTTCCCGGCGGGACTCTTTTGAACCTGCAATGTAGATGCCCGCTTTTGCGCACGCCGAGTCGATCTTCCTGGCCTGCGTGTAACTGCGCAGGAGGGAGGGACGACCTACAACAGGCGCCGTTCGCTGCCGGCGGAGTGATCGTAGGTTAGGTAGAGGGCGCGAGCGGGTCGAGCAGGGACAGGTCCGTGATCCAGCGGAAATCGTCGGTGTTGCGGGTCACCAGCGTACGTCGGTGTTGGAGCGCAGTCGCGGCGACAATGCTGTCTCCGAGGCTCATCTTCCGCTGCTGGCGGAGCCGAATCGCCTCCTGAACGACAGAGTCGGTGAGCGGCAGGATTTCGGCCGCGCGAAAGAAGCTCTCAAACAAGGCGCGGTCGTCCGGGTGCAGTCGATGGAATCCGAGCACCTCGATCAAGCTGATGACGGAGACAGCGGGGCTGCGCTCCAGTGTGAAAACTCGTAGAGCCGCGTGCTGAGGCTGCGCCGCGTAGATGATGATGTTGCTGTCGAGCAGCATCAGTCTTCGCGTCCCGGGAGGCTACGGTCCTGGCGAAGCTCCCGCTCCCAAGCCATGGCATCGATGCTGGAGAGTCGGCCAGCCGCCGCGATGGATTCGAGTGCGGCAGCCATCTCCCGGCCGCGGCGGCCGGGGTCGACAACTTCGTCCTCGAGCAGCGTGATATGGACTGGAGTTGGACGTACGGGTTGGGGGGGCGGGTCGATCCACTCGACCTGATTCCCACTCAGTACCGCTTTGTAAGTTCGAAGCATGGCAAAACTCCTCTGTGGAAGGGGGGTGCCTGAAATATAACTTGCGAGTGTGCCGCGTGTCGTCTGCAGCGATTCGCAGGTTCCAGACCGGCGGCACCCCCCTTGCGCGGCTCGCTCACCCGGTCAGCTGAAGCTACTCTGGATAACGGGATCTGCGATGCGCAAGCGAATGATGGGGATCGTGCTGGCCGCGGCGGCGCTGGCGGCGTGCGGGGGCGATGCGGGGCAGGGGGGCGCGGCGGGTGATGCGGCGGTGGTGGACAGCGGGATGGCGCCGACGCCCGCGCTGGATTCCGTCGGCACCACCACCAACTCGGATCCGGGGCGGAGCGACTGACCATGAGCCCCGGCGACGACTCCGGCTTCGAATCCGACGAGACGGAGGTGGACCGCCTCCTCCGGGAGATCCATTCCGGAGTCGAGGTGCCCGTGCTCCTCCCCATCGTGCGCGGCGCTCTGGACGCCATGGAGTGGAGCTACACCGAGCCGGATGGCGACGGGCTGGTGTGCGAGATGGCGGGCGAGCACACCGTCTACAGCTTCCTCTTCCGTGTGGACGAGAAGCTGGAAATCGTGTGCTGCTACGCGCGCGTGGGCTTCCGCGTGCCGGCTGAGAAGCGCCTGCAGGTGTGCGAAGCGCTCACCCGCGCCAACTACGGCCTGCGCGTGGGCAACTTCGAGATGGACATGGAGGACGGCGAGATCCGCTACAAGGCCAGCGTGGACATGGAGGGCGGCGTGCTGGGCGAGACGATGGTGCAGAACCTGGTGCGCGCCAGCGTCGCCGGCTTCGACCGCTACTATCCCGCCGTGATGCGCGTGGTGTACGCCGGCACCTCCCCCGCCGAAGCCGTCGCGGAGGCCGAGCGCTGACGTGCCTCACGCAGAGGCGCAGAGACGCAGGAGAGAACTGCAACTGCATGGCTCACACAGAGACACAGAGAGAACCGCAAGCGGTTTTCTCTGTGGCTTTCAGTTCCTTCTGTAGCCTCCGTGTGAAGCTTTTCTCTGTTGTGCTCTCCCTGCGTCTCTGCGCCTCTGCGTGAGACAAGCCGGTCAGGAATGCACACCGGCTTTCTCTAAACAGTATCAGGCCGGATCGAGCATCCTCACCGGGATGGAGGATTTACCGGTGGCGCCGTTCCCAAGCTGGCCATTGATCCCGTGGCCCCAGCAGAACGCGGCGCTGTTGGACGTCACGCCGCAGGTAAATCCGTAGCCGGCGGTGAGCTGCGTGAAGGTGAGGCCGCCCGCCACCGCCGCCGGCTCCGCGACCATACCGGCCCCCGAGGTGCCGTTCCCCACCTGGCCCCAGTAATTGGATCCCCAGCAGTAGGCCCGCCCCGCGGCGGTGAGGCCGCACGCGTGGTCGTCCCCCACCGTGATCGAGCGGAAGGTCAGCCCCCCGGGCACGGGAGCGGGTGGCGCCGGGGAGATGACGCCCCCCGGCGCGCGAAGGGCTCCCCAGCAGTACGCCGTGCCCCCGGCATCCAGCCCACAGCTGCTGTTGCCCCCGGCGCTGACGGACGCAAAGGTGTGCCCCCCCGCTACCGCCACCGGAGTGGCGCTGGGGGCGTAGGAGCTGTTCCCCAGCTGCGAGGCGGAGTTGCTCCCCCAGCAGAAGGCGGCACCCGCCGTGTTGAGGCCGCAGGCGTGCGCCTGCCCGGCGGAGACGTCTTTCCAGCGATGGCCTCCCGCCACGGCTACCGGCACGGCTGACCCCATCCCCGCGCCCGTGGTCCCGTTGCCGAGCTGGCCCGCTGAACCCTCTCCCCAGCAGTACGCGTCACCTTCCACGGTCGTCCCACACGCGAACGGGGTGCCGCCCAGGGAGAGCCGCGCGAAGCGGTGGCCGCCCGCGACCGGCGCCGGCTGGCTCCCCCAGCAGAACGCCGCTCCGTCACCACCGATCCCACAGTTGAATTGCTTGCCCGAGAAAACCCGTGCGAACGAAGGCGTGCCGGCCACCGCCTCCGGCACCGGGCGAATGCCGCGCGCGTCATACGTTCCCCAGCAGTACGTCCGGCCCGCGGTCGTGAGGCCGCACGCGGCCTGATTTCCCGCCGACAGCGACGCCCACGCACCCGGCGTGCTGGACGGAAGGGTGCGCAGCGCATCCACCACGTAGGAGTTCCTGGACCCCGCGGAGTTGTAGGCGTTGACCTTCACCTGGTTCGTTCCCAGGCGAAGGGGCGCCGTGAATTCGAAGGTGGCCGTCGGTCCGCCGGCTCCCGGGAGCTCCTGCTCGGGGCCGTCGTTCACCTGCCAGGTGAGGCGGGCGACCTTCTGCCCGTGGTCGCCGCTCCCGGTGATGCGCAGCTCGCTCTCCGGGCCCATTGGCACGGTGCCGAATCCCGGCGAAGTGACGTTCACCCGGGGCAGCTCGTTCCACCTGAAGCGGATCGTCCTCACCGTGCGGTTGCCGGCCATGTCGTACGTGTACACCTCCAGGACGTTCTCGCCCGGGAGGAGGTTCGCCAGCCGCGAGGTGTAGCAGACGAAGTTGCACGCGGAGGGCCCATAGCCGAGCCGTACCAACGCCCCGCCGTTGAGGCTGTAGCCGACCGCGTAGGAGTTCTTGGTGCCAGAGAGGCTGACCCCCACGGTGGACGTGTAGCTGTACGTCGCCCCATCGACCGGAAAGCTGACGTCCGCCGGAGGTGGCCCCACGGTGACGATCGTCATCACGAGGGGCGCGCTGCTCCCGCGGTTGCCGGCCGCGTCGTAGGCGTGCACCACCACCGTGTTGTCCCCATTCAGGGGCAGCTCCACATCCGCCAGGAAGCTCACCGATTTGCCTGGCTGTATGCTGAGCGGCTGCTCCGCCCCGCCGTTCACCTGCACCGTGGCGCGGGTGACCTGCTGGTCGTCGGTCAGCGTTCCGCCCACCGTGCCGCGGCCGGTGTTGTGATAACGCCAGTTCGGGGCGAACTGCACCGCCGGCTCCGGCATCACGACGGCGGGTGCCGTGGTGTCGGTGACTTCGGGCCCCGCGGGGCCGCCATCTTTGCAGCCGGCCAGGAGTGCCGCCACGGCGAGCGCGGCGAAGCCGATACGGATCATGCGTTTTCGGGAGATGCGGGTGATTCGCTGCCGCGAGCGGGGGCGGGGCGGAAGAAGAACGCGCTACGATGTGCGTGTGTGACGATCCGGAACATTCGTTGTCCCGTGAATATCGCTTGCGAGTGCCCGCGTCGCCACCCTGCGCCGGCTAGAAATCCGCGGTCGCGAACGAATAGGCCAGGAAGCCAAAGAACCCAAGCCCCGCCAGCGTGCCGGTGATCCCCCCCGTCTTCGCCGCCCTGACGCGCCGTCTCACCAGGCGCTGCGCATACGCCGCGCGGTACGCCTCCTGGTACTCGATCGGTTCGTCCGCCACGCGCCACTGGATGGAGTCCGGGAGCGTCCTCACCGGCTGCCCCGCCTGATCGAACGTCGCGAACACGAGCACGCCTCCCGCGGCCGCGGCCGTAGCCGTTTCCCTGTTCGGAAACAGGGCGGCGACCGGCGCCATGAGGCCGAGGGCGGCCCCGCCCAGGAAGCTGGCGCCGAAGTACCCCCCCACGAACGGGTCTCGCGCGTCCCGGTCCGCATCGGCGCGGGCCGCCTGGAGCAGCGAGTCCGCGGGCGCCGCGGAGGAGGTCTGGGCGCGCGCCGGGGCGCAGAGAACCATGCAGGCGACGAGCGCCAGGATCAGCGAGCGGAGCATTCTGCGTTCTTGAGTTGAAATTGTTGGCGCGATGGAATGATGACCCTCACAAGTATGCGCCCTCCGGCGCATTGCCGATACGTCGCGACCCACCGCCATCCTGCGGGAGCCGCCCCGCCCCCTCGCACCAATCCGCTCACCGGAGCCTTGCACGGCGCACCACAGAGACACAGAGGAAACGGGCAAGAACACGGAGCCTCTGTGCCCTTGCCGTTCCCCTTCGCGGCTCTGTGTGAAACGGCAGTTCCCCCGCGGTCCTGGATTTGCGACCGCCGCCCGCCGCAACAAGCAAGCATCCACCCGCACAGAACGAGGCGAGCATGTCGGCAGAGAGCAAGGGGAACACCGGGACGGCGGACGTCACCTACAACCTGGTCAGCATCCTCTTCCACGCGCTCCAGGGCGCCGAGACGTACGACCAGTTCGTGCGCGACGCGGAACAGAGCGGCGACGAGGATCTCGCGCAGTTCTTCCGCATGGTCAAGGAAGAGGACGGGCGGCGCGCGGACCAGGCAAAGCAGATCCTCGGACGCCGGCTGCAGCAGAACCAGTAGCCGCACGGACGGAGGCGCGGACCGATCTCCGCGCCTCCGCCACCCGTTTACTCCCTCGCTGCTCTCGCGGCGCGACTGAACCTCCCGGAAGTTGCTCTGGCGCGCGTTGCGTCCGCCTGCCACGCGAGTTGGCCTTAATTGAATTGTGCCGTCCGTTCCCCCGGTTATATTCCCCGGCGTCCGCTGTAAATCCCCGCGAATCAACTGCCTCCTCATGTCCAAGGAAATCGTCCGCGCCGGCGCGCCCGATGAACTGCCAAAGGATCTCCGCGCCTACCTCCCCGCCGTCGTCGCCGGCCTCGCGGAGCTTCCCCTCGTCGGCCTCCTCGCCAAGATCCCGAACGAGGCGTGGAAGCAGTTTTCGGCAGACCGCAGCGAAAAGGAGCAGCGGGCATTGATTGCGCGCCTCTTCGAGATCGGCCAGCAGACGAACGAAGACATCGCCGTCCTTGGCGCCTGGGCGGCCGGCACCTTCGCCCTGCACGCGGAGCTGCTGTCGGTGCTGCGTAGTCGGGGCATGGGCATCGAGGGGGAACAGCTCGGCGCCTTCGCCAGGATGACGGCGCTCGTCGCCTACCGGAGCAGCGTCGCCCGGGAATTCCAGTATGCGGACCACCGCGGGATCGAAGGCGCCACGCGGGCCGCACACGTAACGTCGCTCGAGCTGGACGAGATCTACGTGATGCCGCACCTGGTGGCTGAGCGTGACCGTACCTCGCTCAGGGAAAGAGAGCGCGAGCTCCTCCGCCGGCTCACCCGGGAGGCCGATTTCACCCCACAGGAGCGCGCCCGCGTCGAGGAGGAGTACGCCGTGCTAACCGGCGAGAGGTGGGGCGGGGAGAAGCGCGGCATCGAAGGCAGCCCGCTGGGCGCCGCGCTCCTGGCGGAGCGGCACGCGGTTGTCATCGGGAGCCCGGGGGTGGGCAAGAGCACGCTCTCACGTTACCTCGCGCGGGTCTGCGCGCTGGGGGGCGACGCCGTCCACACACGTCTCGGGTGGAACGAGTCCCCGCTACCCGTGCTGCTCCCTCTCGCGCTTTTCGCGGAGGAACGCCGCCGCCGGCCCGGGTTGGCGCTCCACGATTTTATCGCGCAGCGCATGCGCGAGAGGGGAGGAGGGGCGCTGGTGGAAGCGGTCATGGGCGCACTCGAGGACGGAAGCGCCCTGATCATCCTCGATGGCGTGGACGAAGTCCCGGAGAGCCATGCCCGCGCCGCCGTCGTGCAGGCCGTCGACGACCTGATCGCGGGCCATGGCCAGAACCGCATCATCGTCACGTCACGACCCTTCGGCTACATCCCGGTCCGTGGCGACGTCCCGCATTTCCAGCTGCCGAATTTCACTCCAGACCAGGTCAAGGAGTTCGTCTTCAAGTGGCAGCGCGCGGGCGAGATCAAGCAACATCCCGGCGCTCCGAACTTCCAGAACGCCGAGATGGAGGCCAGGTCGCTGATCGAAGAGCTCAAGCGCAATTCCAAGGTCGCCGAGTTGGCCGCCAACCCCCTGATGCTGGTGATCGTATCGCTGATCCGCTATGAGAAGGCCCGGCTGCCGGAAGAGCGGGTGCAGCTCTACAACCGGGCGGTCAACACCCTTATGGATACCTGGAACCAGTGGAGATCGCTCCCCGGGAAGGACGTCGGTGGCGTGACGTTGCCCCTGGACCGCTTGGTACGGGTCTGGGGAACTATCGCTGAGTGGACGCGGCGAACTAACAACACGGGGATCATGCACCGCACCGAGCTGAAGAACCGGCTCGTCGAGGTGCTTCAGCAGCGGGAATATGACGAAGAGGACGCGGAAGCGACGGCGGAAAGCTACCTGCGGGCCGCCGCGGACCGCGCCGGGGTTCTCGAAGAACGCGGGACCAACATCTTCGCCTTTTGGCATCCCACCTTCGAAGAGTTCCTGGCCGCCGTGGAGCTCGCCACACCCACCGGGGAGGCCGCCCGCAGGCTGGTCCCGCTCGCCGACGACCCCCGCTGGCGCGAGGTGGTGCTCTTGGCGGTCGGCTACGTGGGTGTCGTGCAGCGCGATGGCAAGACGGCGAGCGGCATCGTGGAAGCCCTGATGGACGACAGCCTACCCGTACACGAGCCGCTCACGCACTCTCGCCTGCTGCTAGCGGCAGCTTGCATCGCGGACGACGTCGGAGCGCGGAGGACGACGGCGCAACGCGTGATTCAGCAGTTGGCTGCCGCGGTCCGCACCTACCCGTACCGCCCGCTGATCTCCGCATTCGTCAAGATCGTGCGCTCCCTTCCCCGCGTACGGCCCGAGAAGCCGCTCATCGCCGCGCTCGAGACTCTCACCACCCATCCGAGCTGGGAAATCCGCATGGAGGCTGCGCGACTCCTGGCCAATGCCGCCGCGACGGACCCCGACGGGTTCCGTCTCTGCTCGGCCCTCCTATACGACGCCGACAAGAACGTGCAGTGCCACGCCGCGCTGGGTCTGGCGCGGGCCGGGGTTCACACCGCGGAGAGCTGGGCTGCCCTGCGCACCTTTGCCGATCCGTTTGCGCAGGTAGAGTCCGCCGTCCGCGACTTCCTGGTGGGCGCCGGCGAGGAAACACTGGTCTCGCTAATGCGGTTCTTTGAAGGGCTCGGTGCGCGGAACAGGGCCGATCACCTCGCCCTGGTGCGCGCGGTCGCGGCTGAGGAGCAGGCCGTCCGCACGCTGGCCGGAGCCATGGAGTCCGAAGACCCTTGGCGAGTCGTCCTTGCCGGCAGGCTGCTGCGGGAGGCGGGTTATACCGGCACCGCGTTCACCTGCCGTGTGGTGCCGCTGGCATTCGCGTCCGACCCCGTGATTCGCGGCGAGTCCGCGGATCTGCTCAGGCAGCAGCCCGAGCTTCCCGAAGCCGCGATCAAGGGCCTCGTGGCAGGTCTCGCCACGCCGGATCCGCTCGCGCGGCTTGACCTTGTGGTCCTGCTGCGGCGCCTGGGGTACGCCGGCGGGGAGCTGCAAGACGCACTCGTGCAGCTGCTGGAGAGCTCAGAGCAGGGGGTCTGGACCGAGGCGCGCGGGCTGCTCGCCCAGCTTCCTCGAGCGGAGGGGCTGGTCAGCGCGCTCGTGGAGCGCATGCAGATCGCATCCCCGCGTGCGCGCCTCCGGATCGGAAGCCTGCTGCGGCACTGGGAGTGCGAACCGGATGAACTGGCCCGGGCGATGGCCCCGCTACTCCAGAACGATGACCCCGGCGTCCGGGCCGCGGCGGCGGGCTTTCTGAGAGAACTCCCACACTCCGCCGCGCTGGTCGCCGCAATCGCGGCGCAGGTCGGGACAGAGATCCCTGCCGCACTCCTGCTGATCGCGGAGCTGCTCTGGCAGACGAGCTACCGAGGTGAGGAGGTGGCGATGGCCCTTGCTCCCCTCCTGCTGCACGAGGATCAAACCGTGCGGACGGACGCTTCCCGGCTGCTGGAAAAGCTGCCGGTACCGGCGAGGCTCGGCCAAACCCTCGTCCCGCACCTGGAGTCCGCCACGCCCCTCTCCCGTATCCAGATCGCACGCGTGCTGCGAAGAGCCGGTTATACGGGGCCCGAACTGGTGGAGGCACTGGCTCCGCTGCTGGACCACCCCAGCGACATGATCCCGAACGAGGCTCAACAGCTCCTGTCCGGTCTGCCGCGATCCCAGCCGCTGATCGACCGACTGGTGCCAAGCCTCGCCGTGCGCGACGCCGGTGCGCGGCGTGCCGCTACCCGCCTCCTGTGTGGGATTGGCTACGAGGGGCCCGAGCTCGATTCGGCGCTGGCCGATCTCGCGGAAGGCGGAACCGACGATGCCGATGTCGTTCGCTTCCTGGCGAGGCTCCCCCCGTCGCCTCCGGTCGCGGAAGCGCTCGGGCGGCTTCTCGGGTCGCAGACCCCAGAGGTTCGTGCGGAGGCTGCCCGCGCGCTGGTGAAGATGCCACGCTTCGCCCGGGCCGCGCCTTTGCTGCTCCGTGCCCTGGCGCTTGGTAACGTCGACGTGCGGGCCGATGTGGCGCGGCTGATCTCGGAGACGGATTACACCTGCGAGACCGGTGCTCGGCTGGCCGAGCTCCTCACCGGGGGTGATGCCGGAGTGACCGTTGATGCGGCTCGGCTCCTCCATCAGTTCGGATCTCCGCCGCGACCGCTGATCGACGCGCTGCAGCCACTGCTCGAAGATCCCGAGGCAGAAGCAAGACTGGGTTCCGCCCTTTTGCTGCACGAGCTCGGCTACGATGTGGACGCGCTCGTACCCACCCTGGTAGCCCTGCTCGGGAACGAGAGTGGCGCGATCCACCGCGAAGCATCGAAGCGGCTGGCGGATCTGCCGCCAACACCTTCGCTCATCCGCGCGCTGCTCGGCTGCATCGCGGACAGGGATTCCTCCGCCGCGGGAAGGGCGCTCGCGCTACTGGCGCGAATGCCCTCTGCCCCGGAGTTCGTGGATGCGTGTGCCGAGCTGCTTCGGTCGGAGGACAGCCAGGTTCGGATCCGTGCGGCTACGCTGCTCGCATCGGTAGGATTCGAGGGCGTCGAGCTCTTCCGGCAGATTGGAAGCCTGGTTGGCGATGCCGACCGGACCGTTCGCGCCACGGCGACGAAGCTGATGAGGGATGCCCTGCCGAGGCTGAAAGAGATCCGCGGGAACGCAGGGGCGACGCCGGTTCGGGGGATTAGGGGAGTCCTCACGCGGCTCCAGGCCAGATACCAACGCCCTCAACCCGACGCGTACCAAGCCGCGGTCGACGCCCTGGAGGAGGTCCTGGAGGAAGGCCGGCCGAACGTGCGCATCGAGGCTGCGCGGCTCCTGCGCGAGGCGGACCACCGCAGCCCCGCGTTGGCCAGATCGCTCGTGCCGCTCCTGGAGGAAGCCGACCCGGCGATCCGGTCCTACGCCCTCCGGCTTCTCAGGGAAGCGCCGCGGGGCGAGATACTCCCCGCACTCCTGCCGCTGATCAGAACGCCCAACCACGCCGCGCGGATCGAGATCCTCAAGCTGCTCGGCAGCCTCGACTACCGGGGACCGGACATCGCCGGCGTGCTGCTGGAAACCGTGCGGGATGGCTCCGGCAGCGCAAAGCTGGAGGCCGCCGTTCTCCTTCGCGGTATGGGGCACGATAGCCGGAGCATACCCGCTACGCTCGTGGATCTCCTGGAGGCCCAGGATTTCGCGGTGCGGTCCGCCGCCCTACGGTTCCTCAACCAGCTCCCGCCCGCGGACGTGCCCGCGCCGGAGCTCCTGGCAGCTATCTCACGGATCGACCCGGGGGTGCGGGTTGAAGTAGCCCGTCTGCTGTGCAGCGCCGGACACACCGGCGAAGCGCTCGAACAGGGGCTCGTATCGCTTCTGCCGTCGCGTGATCCGCTCGTGAGCTCCGAGGCCGCCAAACTCCTGGTCTCGCGACCGCCCTCCAGCACCATCCCGGGATTGCTGTCGCCCCTGCTCAGCCATGAGGATCCCTCCGTCCGGCTGACCACGGCCAGGTTGATGAAATGGGCGGGCGACACGGGCGAGGCGGTGAGGACCTCCCTGGTGCGCCTGATGTCGGAAGATGATTCTGAGATCCGCCACGCGGCCGGCGGGGTGTTGGCGTCCATGCTGTCACGGGAGGAATTCTACACGAACGTCGAACCGCTGCTCGACGTGGACGACGACCAGGTCCGGATTCTCGCATGCACTTTCCTGTGCGACACCGGCTGTTCGGGGGAAAGCCTGGACAGCACGCTCGCATCGCTGCTTGGCGCGAACGACTATCTGATCCGTGAGAGCGCCCGTGAGCTGATCGGCGTCACGCCGCAGACCGACGTGCGCGTGAGCAAGATCTTGCAACTGGCCGCGTCCGTGCCTGCACCCCGGGGGTGGACGGTGGACAGTTTTCCCGGTTTATGGGACGCAGCCGGGGGAGCAACGATCGACGTGCTCGCCGCTCAGATCGCCTCCGCCGACGCGGACGTGCGCGTCAGGGCGATCGAGTGGATCAGAAAGGTTCCGAGATCCGGCACCCTCTTCACACGTCTTGCCCCGCTGCTTGGTTCCGCAACCGTCCCGACCCGCGTGGTGACCGCACGGCTGCTCCACGAATTTGGCTGGTTCGACGAACAGCTGGAGCGGACACTGCTGCTCCTCCTCGCCACCGATGACGCGGGCGCACGGGATGCCGCCGCACGGCTCCTGACGACGGTACCCCGCTCGCCCGCACTGCACGCGTCGCTGAGGGAGCTGCTGGGGGCGCGGCAGCCGGAGGTGAGGCTCGCCGCGGCCGGGCTGCTCCTGGAGTTCGGGACTCCGGCCGACCGGCTGGTCCCGGACCTGCTCGCGCTGCTCCGCTGCGATGCCCCTCACGTGCGTCTCGGGGCGAGCCGTCTGCTGATCGGCATCAGACACGTCGACGAGGTGGTCGTCGGCGCGTTGATGGGGTTGTGCGAGGTCGCGGACATGGACTTGCGGTTCGGAGCGCATGAGCTGTTGCAGCAGCTGGAGCCCTCCGAGTCACTGACGGCGGTGCTCGTCGGGTTTCTAGACGGCGGCGACCTGCGGGTGCGGGCGACCGCCGCGGGGCTCCTCCGCGAGTGGAACCAGTCCGACGAGCTCTCGGTGCTCGCGCTCGCCGCACTGCTCAGGGCGGACGATGAGTGGCTTCAGGAGCAGATCACCGACCTCCTAGATGAGTGGGGTCCCTCCGAAGTCCTGGTATCGGCCCTCCTGCCGCTGCTCGACACGGACAACCTCAACGTGCGCCTGAACGCGATGCACCTGCTCAGGCGTCAACGCCAATCTCCAGGCGTACTGAGGGCGATGCTCCGCCTTTCGGGGGCCGACGACTCCCAGGCGGAGCTGATCCTGAGCGGCGCGGGAGACACGCCACTCCTCGGCTCGCCCGAGCGCATCGCGGTCCTGGCCGACCTGGCGCGTTCGCGGGAAACGGACGATCCGCTGCAGCATGCCGCCCGGGCATGGGTGTACGAGTGGCTCATCGACCACACGGAGAACACGGAGTCGCTCCCGCTCGCCGCCTGAGCCCCCGGCCGTTCAGACAAAGGCTCGCCGGCACCGATCCCCACCACGCGCCGTCCGCTCACAAAGAACCAGTCGCCGCACGGAACCGTTCCTGCGCTCCCCCACCCCACCCTCCACCCGGCCCGCCCGTGAAGCTCTGGATCGACGCCGACGCGGCCCCGCGCGACGTCAAGGAGATCGTCTTCCGCGCCGCGCTGCGCCTGAAGCTGGAAACGGTGATGGTGGCCAACCAGCGCCTCCCCGTTCCCCTCGACAACCCGTTCGTCACCGCCGTCCGCGTGGAGGGCGGCCCAGACGTCGCGGACCTCCACATCGCCGAGCACGCCGCCCCCGGCGACGTGGCCGTGACCGCGGACATCCCGCTGGCCTCCGCGCTGGTGGAGAAGCGCGTGGCCGTGATCGACCCGCGCGGCGAGGAGTACACCGCCGACTCCATCGGCGAGCGGCTGGCGGTGCGCGACTTCATGGACGGCCTGCGCGGCGCCGGCGTGGAGACGGGCGGCGCCCGCCCCTACGGCGCCCGCGACAAACAAGCCTTCGCCGCCGCGCTGGATCGCGTGTTGACGAAGGCGATGCGGGGGGTGCGGTAGGGGACTGGAGAGGGTGGAGAACCGGGTGGATCCCGGCGGTTGAAACCGCTGCAACAACCGCGGGAAACCTGCCTTCGCAGGTTCGGGGGGGGTGTGGGTGCGGGGGGCGAACATTGGGCCGGCGGCCGAGAAGCGCGAGATCAGACCCCGAGTCCGCGAAGGCGGACTTTGTGCTGTTGTTGCAGCGAGTTCACTCGCCGGGGGGTCACCCCACCAGCTCGCTCTCCCCCCGCCCCTGCAGGAACGACTGGGCGAACTTGTCGGCGGGGACGGGGCGGCCGATCAGGTAGCCCTGCGCGAAGTCGCATCCCAGGTCGTGCAGGGCGGCGAGCTGCTCGCGGGTCTCCACGCCCTCGGCGACGACGCGCACACCAAGGCTGCGGGCGAGCGCGACGATGGTGCGCACGATCTCCGCGCCCTTGTGCGCGCCGGTGCTGCCGCCGTCGAGGCCCGCCACGAAGGAGCGGTCGATCTTGAGCGCGTCCAGCGGCAGGCGGTGGAGCGAGCTGAGCGACGAGTAGCCCGTGCCGAAGTCGTCCAGGTACACCTGCACGTCGCGCTTCTTGAGGGCGCGCAGCACCACCGCGGCGGCGGCGGGGTCCTGCACAAGCGAGCTCTCGGTGAGCTCCAGCTTGAGGGCGCCCGGCGGAAGACGGTGCTCGCGCAGGGTGGCGGCCACGGCATCCACCAGCCCCGGCTCGCGCAGCTGGCGAGCGGAGAGGTTGACGCTCACCTCCAGCCCCGCGGCCTCCGGAAGCTCGGAGCGCCACCACGCGATCTGCCGCGCGGCCTCGTCCAGCACCCACGCGCCCAGCGCCCCGATCAGCCCCGTGTCCTCGGCCAGCAGGATGAAGCGGTCGGGCGGCACCGGGCCGTGCACCGGATGCTCCCAGCGCGCCAGAGCCTCCGCGCCAACCACGGCACCCGTATCCAACGACACGATGGGCTGGAAGTAGAGGCGCAGCTCCCCACGCTCCAGCGCGGCGCGCAGGTCCGTCTCCAGGCGCAGGCGCTCGACGACGGCGCGGTGCATCGACGCGTCGAAGACGGCCAGGTGGGTGCCGCTGGTCCCCGCCTTGGCGTGGTACATCGCCATGTCGGCGTTCCGCAGCAGCTCGTCCGGCGATTCCCCCGGGCACTCCCCCAGCGCCACGCCGATGCTGGCCGAGGTGTAGGTGCGGTAGCTCCCCAGCTCCAGCGGCGCGGCCAGAACGTCGCGCACCTGTCCCGCCACCGTCAGCGCCTCCTCCTTCCCGGAAACGCGCGGGAGGAAGAGGATGAACTCGTCGCCGCCGAAGCGCGCCACCGTGTCGCCGGGGCGCGCGCAGGCGGCCAGGCGGGCGGAAACCTGGCGCAGGAGCTCGTCGCCGGCGCCGTGGCCCAGCGAGTCGTTGACGTTCTTGAAGCGGTCCAGGTCCAGAAAGAGCACCGCGCACTTCCCCGGCTCCCCCTCCGGAGCCTCCGACGCCTCGTGCATGCGCTCCGCCAGGAGCACGCGGTTGGGGAGGCCGGTGAGCGGATCGTGCAGCGCCAGGTGGCGAAGGCGCTCCTCCAGCAGCTCGCGCTCCGCCTCGGCGCGGGTGCGCTGGGTGACGTCGTCCACCATCGCAACGCAGAAGCGCGGCTGCCCCTCCGCGTCGCGCACCACCGAGGCGGTCAGGCGCACGGTGAGCTCGGTGCCATCCTTTCGGACGTACCGCTTCTCGAGCTGGTAGTGCGCCAGCTCCCCCGCCACCAGCCGGCGGAAGAGGCGGCTGTCGCGCTCCTGGTCGTCCTCGTGGTCGAGCGACGCGAAGGGCAGCTCATTCATCTCCTCCGCGGTGCGCCCCACCATGCGCAGGAATGCCGCGTTGGCGTCGATGAAGCGACCCTTCATGTCCACCACGGCGATCCCCATGGCGGAGCCCTCGAAGACCGCACGGAACCACTCCTCGCGCTGCTGCAGGGTACGCAGCAGCTCGTCGGTCTCGGGCGAGCGAGGGGTGGTGGGCGTTTTCATCGGCACGGGCTGCCGGGAGTGTCGTGGTGCCGCATCGTTCCGTTACAGGTGGATTCCTCGCGGGCTGCCGGGCGGCCCCCCACGGCGCCTCTCCGCACGGTTCACGCCGGTTGCGCGCGGGCGCACTCCGGGGCACACGGATTGCCCACTCTGGATTGTTTCCAAACATCCACCGGGGAGCGTCAAAATGTCGGAGATGGCCGAGGGGACCGACGTGCAGAGCGCGGTATCCGAGCTGCGGCGCAACGCATTTCTGCGGCGCATCGCCGATGTCTCACAGGAGGATCCTCACCGCTGGGTGCCGGTGGGGATCATCGGCGACGAGCTGGGCCTGCCGTACGAGGTGGCGCTCACCATCATCGACGAGCTTCGTGCCGCGGGGCTGATCCAGCGCGGCGGCGGCGGCCGGCTGGAGCCTCCGCACGGCCCGCGCGTCCACATCCTCCCCGAAGGGATCGAGCACCTGCGCGCCCTGGAAGCACGCTAGCCGCTACTGCGCGGCGGGCCCCAGAAAGCGCCGCGCCACGCGCACGTAGCGCAGGTCCTGCTCCTCCTCGGGGAGCGCCTCGGCCTCGCGCAGCAGGCGGCGCACGTGGCGGTGCAGCTTCGGCTCGCCCCAGCGGTACCCCGTAGCCGCCTCGGCGCTGGGGGTGTTGGCGTCGCGCGCCGCCTCCAGCAGCGCCCGCGCCGCCGCCGCGTCGAACCCCGGGTCGTCCCGCGGCGGCAGCATGAAGCGCCCGGGCACCGCATCCCCCGCATCTTCCTTTACGAACGCTCGCGACATCGTCCTCTTCTCCGCTCCGTTCACCCGCCTCCGCGCATCGGACTGCACAAACCCCGCCGAACCGCGAAAAGCATCACACAGAACCCGCTGTTCTATCCCGGCTTGCGCAGACACCACGTGGTCATGGCGCGCAGGTCCTGGACGATCGTGGTCTTGAGGGGGTCCAGCGGGAGGGCGCCGAGCCGGCCGGCGTGATGCGCGAGAAAGGGTGCGTCCACCAGGAAGCGCTCCGAGCCGTCGGGAAGGCCATGGCGGCGCCCCTGGAGCGGCTCCACCCGATCCTCCATCCCGATGCTCGACGCGAGCCGCGCGAAGAAGAGGCCGCCGGGCCGCAGCACCCTCCACATCTCGTAGAGCATCGCCGCGAAGTGCGCCTCGTCATCGGCAAAGTGCAGGACGGCGCTGCTGAGCACGGCATCCATCGAGGCATCGCCAAAGGGCATCGCCTCGACGGTGGCGTGCTGAAAGCGCTCGGGAGGCGCGTGCGGAGCGAGCCGCGCCGCCAGCCGCCGCACCCGCTCGACGGCGTCGGGATCGCGGTCGGTGCCGAAGACTTCGAAGCCGTTCTGGAGGAAGTAGACGAGGTTGCGCCCGGAGCCGCACCCCGCATCGAGCACGGTGCGGGCGCCGTCGAAGCGGCCTTTGAGGAGCTGGTCGAAGAGGTAGATGTCGATCTCGCCGAAGCGAGAGCGCAGCTCGCTCAACGCCGCGGCGACCGGACGGCGGCCTCTTTCAGCATCTGGATGCGCTCCAGGTCCGCGCGGAGCCGCCGGAGGGCCGCCGCCGCATCATCCTTGCCCGGCACCGCCCCGCACACGTTGGGGACGGGGACGATGCGGTCGTCGCCGCCCTTGTACGCCGGCATGGAAGCGACGGGGACCGGCGGCTTGTGCGCCATCCTGTCCCCCGTCACGCACGGAGGTGGGCGGCGCAGCACCACGTGAAGCGGAGCGGGCGCGCCCTTGCGCATCGGTTTCTCCGCCCGCGCCACCCCTACCGCGCACACGATCAGCGCCAGCGTTCCGATCTTGACGATACTTCTGTCGAGCTCGCTCATGTGCGATCCGGGCCAGAGGGGGCAGAGCAGTTCCGCAATCCAGGAGCGAATGAAGTCCGCTGGAACCACACAAAGTCCGCCAGCGCGGACTCCGGGTCCAATCTAGCGTTTCTCGAGCCCACTTCAGTGGGCTTCCCGTCGTTCCAGCCGGGGGCTTCAGCCCCCGGTGTTCAGCCCCCGGTGTTCAGCCCCCGGTGTGCGGCACCGGCCTCAGTGGCAGCGCCCCTCGCCCCGGTCGTGGAAGCGGTCGCCGGCGACGGGGACGAACTCCCAGCTGTAGCCGTCCGGCCGAAAGCGGAAGGCGAGCACGCCATGCACGTCGTTGCTGAGCGCGCGCGAGTGGGCCTGTTTGTCGCCGCGGCCGTAGAGCGGCGCGCCGCCGGTGCCGACCACGAACGACACGATCCCGCGCTGGCGGTCCAGATCACCGACCGGATTGAGGGGATCGAAGCGCTCGTAGATGTGGTCGTGCCCCGCGAGCACCACGTCCACCCCCGCGGCGTACAGCACGCGCCAGGCATGGAGCACCCGTCTGGACCCTCCATGCTTGCCGCTGCTGAAGCGCGGGCGGTGCATGTACGCCATGGTGCAGCGCGAGGGGTGCGCCCGCAAGTCCGCCGCGAGCCAGCGGAGCTGCGGCGAACCGGCGTCGATCTCCACCTCGCTGTTCAGCACCACCACGTGCCACCCGTCGTGGTCGTAGCTGTACCACCCCTCGCCCGGCTTGCCGGCGCGCGCCCCGAAGTAGCGATAGTACGGCCCGCCCTTCTCCGTGCGCCGCTCGTGGTTCCCCAGCGCGGGGCGGGTGCGGTCGAGGTGACGGCCCCAGGTTGGGCCGTAGCAGTCCGCGAACTGCGACTCGGTCCCCGACTGGTAGACCGCATCCCCGAGCACCGCCACCACGCCATCCATGCGATCGAGGATGCGCGCCGTGGCCTCGTCCGCGCGCCACCAGCACGACGCGACGTCCCCCGCCGCCAGCAGCGACACCCGCTCGCGCTTCCCGATCGGACGCTCGTCGCTCCCGCACGCGGCCGCGACGAGGACGAGCAGCGCGGCAACCAGCCCACTCCGCGTGTCCGCGCCTCCGCGTGAGACCACCCGCCGGCTGCCCGTCACGCGGCCGGTCGCAGGCCGCGCATGAAGTCGATGGCGATGCGGTTGAAGCGGTTCGCCTGGTCCACGTTCACCACGTGCCCGCTGTCCTCCACCACCGTCAGCGTTGTGAAGGCGCGGTGCTTCGAAGCGATGCGCCGCACGGGCGGAAGGAACATGTGGTCCTCGTCGCCCATCAGGTAGAGCGTGGGGATGGGGATCTCGCGCTCCTCGAAGAGGCGCAGCAGCGGCGTCACCTCCAGCGTCAGGCGCCACCAGCGCAGAAACTCCTTCTGCGCCAGCTTGCGGGCCTCGTTCACAAAGAGCGAGCGGCTCTCGCGGTGGCGCCGCCGCGGCATGATGATCCACGCGAAGAGGCGGTACAGCCACATGAAAGGGACGATGCGCTTCACCCAGTCGCCTGCGTGCACCAGCACGCGCGAGCGCAGGTCGAGGCGCGTGACGGCGCCGCCGAGCACCATCGAGCGCACCCGGTCCGGCGCCATCTCCGCGAGCTGCCGGATGACGATGCACCCCAGCGAGATTCCCACGAAGTGCGCGGCGGGGATCTCCAGGTGGTCCATCACCTCCAGGATCTCGCGCGAGACGGCCTCGAATGTGTAGTCCTCGTGCTGCCCCCACAGGTGGAGCGGCTCGCGCGACTCGCCGTGGCCGCGCAGGTCCACCAGCAGCACGTTGAAGTGCTTGCGGAACTCGCGCACCTGCCGGTACCAGATGGACGAGCTGCCGCCGGCCCCGTGCACGAACACGACCCAGTCGTGCTCGGGTGCCAGGAGATGGGTCCGGTGGTGAAGCATCGTCGCCGCTCGGGTTCGTGTCAGGGCTGTGGAACGGGCCGCGGAGGGCGGCTGCCGGCGGGGCTCTGCCGCGTTAGATTGCGGCGGGCCGCGGGCGGCGCGGCGCCCCCAAATCTAAGTGAATCCCATACTTGGCGCCACCCTGATGTGCCTGATCCTGCTCGCCTGCGAGATGCATTCCACATACCCGCTGGTGCTCGCCGCCAACCGCGACGAGCGCTACGACCGCCCCGCCGCGGCCGCCGCCTGGTGGAGCGATGCGCCGGGCGTGCTCGCGGGCCGCGATCTCGAAGGCCTCGGCACCTGGCTGGGGGTGGCGCGGGACGGGCGCTGGGCCGCCGTCACCAACGTGCGCGAGCCCACCGTATCGCAGCGCCCCGACGCCCCTTCGCGCGGTTGGCTGGTCTCCGGCTTCCTGCGCGGCGCGGGACCGGTGGAGGCGTACCTGGCCGCACTCGCTCCACGTGCGGACGAGTGGAATGGTTTCAACCTCCTGGCGGGCGATGCGGGCGGCGCGTGGTGGCTCTCCAACCGCGCGCCCGGCCCGGTCCGCGTGGAGCCGGGGGTGCACGGCCTCAGCAACGCCCTCCTCGACACCCCCTGGCCCAAGGTGGAGCGCGGCCGCGACGATCTGGCCCGCATCCTCGCCGGGCCAGAGGCTGCGATGGAAGCATCGCTCTTTCGCACCCTCGCCTTGCGCGACCCGGCCCCCGACGAGCGCCTCCCGGACACCGGCGTCGGCCTCTATGCGGAGCGGATGCTTTCATCGCTCTTCATTTCCTCGGCTGCATACGGCACGCGCGCATCCACCGTCCTGCGCATTCGCCGCGACGGCCGCGTCTTCTTCGCCGAGCGCACCATCGATCCCGAGTCGGACCGCTGGACCGAGGTGCGGCACGAGTTCGAGGGTGGGGTAGGGCCTCACACAGAGACACAGAGTCGACAACAAGAACAGAAGAGATCGATGCCGATACAGACCATCAATCCCGCCACCGGCGAGACGCTGCGCACCTTTGACGCGCTCACCGGCGCCGAGGTGGACGCGCGGCTGGAGCGCGCGGAGGCGACGTTCCAGGAGTACCGCCATACCTCGTTCGCACAGCGCGCCGCGTGGATGATGCGCGCCGCCGAGATCCTGGCGGAGAGCAAGGATACGCTCGCGCGGCTGATGACCACCGAGATGGGGAAGCCGCTCACCGCCGCCGTCGCGGAGGTGGAGAAGTGCGCGTGGGCATGCCGCCACTACGCGGACAACGCCGAGCGCCTCCTGGCCGATGAGAAGGTGGAGACGGATGCGAGGCGCTCCTTCATCCGCTACCTGCCGCTGGGGCCGGTGCTGGCGGTGATGCCGTGGAACTTCCCGCTCTGGCAGGTCTTCCGCTTCGCCGCGCCGGCGCTGATGGCGGGGAACGTCGGGGTGCTGAAGCACGCGTCCAACGTCCCGCAGTGCGCGCTCGCCATCGAGGACGTCTTCCGCCAAGCAGGTTTCCCCGATGGCGCCTTCCAGACGCTCCTGGTGGGCTCGGAAGCCGTGGCGCGCATCCTGGACGACCCGCGCATCCGCGCCGCGACGCTCACGGGGAGCACCCCGGCCGGGCAGAGCGTGGCCGAGCGCGCCGGGCGCAACCTCAAGAAGACGGTGCTGGAGCTGGGCGGGAGCGACCCCTTCATCGTCATGCCCAGCGCCGACCTGGACGCGGCGGCGCGCACGGCGGTCAAGGCGCGCGTCATCAACAACGGCCAGAGCTGCATCGCCGCCAAGCGCTTCATCGTGCACCAGGACGTCGCGGACGAGTTCGAACAGCGCTTCATCGCCGCCATGCGCGCCCTCCGCATCGGCGATCCGATGAACGACGCGACGGACGTGGGCCCGCTCGCCACCGCCGCCATCCGCGACGAGGTGGACGAGCAGGTGCGCCGCTCGGTGGAGATGGGCGCACGCGTCCTCGTCGGCGGCGAGCGCATCGATGGACCCGGCTTCTACTACGCCCCGACCATCCTCACCGACATCCCCCGCGACGCGCCCGCGTACCACGAGGAGGTGTTCGGCCCCGTTGCCCTCCTCCACCGCGCCCGCGACGCGGAGGATGCATTGCGCCTGGCCAACGACACCGTATTCGGCCTCGGCAGCAGCGTCTGGACGCGCGACGAGGCGGAGGCCGACTTCTTCATCCGCGGCATCGAGGCGGGGATGACCTACGTCAACGCGATGGTCGCCTCGGACCCGCGCCTCCCCTTCGGCGGCGTCAAGCAGAGCGGCTACGGGCGCGAGCTGGCCGCCTTCGGCATCCGCGAGTTCGTCAACGTGAAGACGGTTTGGATGGAGGACGGCGGGGGGCCGGGGGAGCATCCGGCGGCGGAGTAGGCCCTCACCCCCGGCTCGTTACACTCGACTGCAGTCCGGGTCGCACAGATCTGGTAGGGGCGCGATTCATCGCGCCCACCGTCCGCCCCGCCTCGACCCTTGTCCCCCCGCACCGTTCCCGTAGGGGCAGCCCCACGTGGCTGCCCGTGTTTTCCGCCGCGCCAGTGCTTGGTTCCAGAAACGAGGACAGTTCCACCAGTGGAACTTCCACTGGTGAACCACGCCGCTCACCGCGCGCGCACGCAGCTTCGCCAGACCCACCAGATCAGCAGCAGCTGCAGGGGGAGGCGCAGGACGAGGAGGGCCTGCGCGGCGGCGGGGGCGCCGGATGCGCGGGCGTTGAGGAGCATCTGCAGGTTGGCGGGCCAGACGGCGAGGAGAAGGAGGATCAGGCCCCACCCGGCGAGGCGGCGGGTGCGCGGGAGCAGGACCCCCACCCCGCCCGCGATCTGGAAGGCGCCGCTCAGCAGCACCAGCGCGCGGGGATGCGGCAGCCAGGGCGGCATGACGCGCACGTACGTGCCCGGAATCGCGAAGTGGAGCACTCCCGCGATGACGAAGACCGCGGCGAGGATCACGTGCGACGGGCGGGGGCGGGTCACGGCGGCTCCGGAAACGGGAAGGCTGGAACCGCGAAGCTCGCGGCGCCCCGGCGCCGGGGCAAGCCGGTCTTTGGGGCCGAACGGTGAGGAGAGCGCCGCACGCGCGGGGCTTTCCGCAAGCGTGGTAGCAGTCTAGACTTGCGCGGCGGCGGTTCTTGCGCCACGTTTGAGGGTCCCCCCGGGTCCGGTTCCCCGCCGTGCTCGACGCTTCTCCATGCTCCCCCTCGGAGGCCGTTTGCGCTCACCCAGCGTCTCCTTCATCCGTGCCGGCGCGGCCCTGCTGGCCTCGGTCGCACTGCTTGCATCCTGCGACAGCAAGGGCGGGCCCGTCTCGCCCGCGGACGGCCCGGCGGGCAAGCGCGGAGGTCCCGACGTCCGCGCGTCGCACGCCGACGCGGTGATGATGGTGCGTACCCCCAGCGCCGAGCCCGGCGCGCGCGGCGGCACCACGCTGCAGCTGGATGCCGGGGTGTTCAACCCGCAGGGGATGGAGCTGGAGCACAAGAAGCACGTCTCGTGGACCTCCTCCGACCCGTCGATCGCAACCGTGGACGAC
The DNA here is from genome assembly GCA_036389135.1 of Longimicrobium sp. Classification (NCBI taxonomy): domain Bacteria; kingdom Pseudomonadati; phylum Gemmatimonadota; class Longimicrobiia; order Longimicrobiales; family Longimicrobiaceae; genus Longimicrobium; species Longimicrobium sp. The sequence goes on along the minus strand of DASVQP010000111.1, from coordinate 13,183 downwards.
ACGGGCCTCGTCACCGCGCAGGACACGGGCGAGGTCGCCATCTACGTCGACCACAAGAAAGGCATGGACACGGTCAACATCCTCGTGATCCCCGTGCCGGTGAAGTCGGTGACGGTCGCGGGCGCCGATTCGATCTCCCTGGGCGACACCACCAGCTACACCGCCGCCGCGCTCGATTCGGTGGGCGAGCCGCTGCTGGGACGCACGGTCGAGTGGAGCTCCACGGCCCCCGCGGTCGCCAGCGTCTCGGAGACCGGCGAAGTGATCGCGCTGGACGTGGGCACGGTCGAGATCGTGGCGACGGTGGACGGGGTGGAGGGGATGAAGGGGATGCGCGTGTGGCCGCAGCCGGTCGCGACGGTGGAAGTGGTGCCGGATGCCTTCAACCTCCCGCAGTTCCGCAAGGCGACGTTCCGCGCCATCGCGCGCGACCGCCGCGGCAACGCGCTCGCCGACCGGCCCGCCACGTGGACGACCTCGAACCCGGCCGTCTTCGGCTTCAAGGCGAACACGGACACGCTCGTCGCCAAGGACCTGGGGACGGCGGTGCTGACGGCCACGGTGGAGGGGAAGACGGGCGAGGCCGAGGTGACGGTCACCAACCCGGTGGAGGCGCGCGCGCTGTGGGTGACGCGCTTCGAGTACACCGGCCCGTCGTCGGTGGATTTCACCAAGATCGCCACGATCATGCAGAAGGCGGCGCAGGCCAACTTCAACGTGGTCTACTTCCAGGCGCGCACCTCGGGCGATGCGCTGTATTACTCGGACCTGGAGCCTTGCTCGCCGCGGATGTGCGGCACGCTGGGCGGCCCGCGCCCGTCGCGTGACCCGCTCGCGGTCGCGCTGGCCGAGGCCGCCAAGTACGGGATCGAGGTGCACGCCTGGCTGAACGCGTACACCGGCTTCATCGCCGGCAGCGCGACGGCGTGCAACCAGTTCGTCAACAGCACCCCGGCCAACTGGCTCAAGGCCAATCCGCACTGGAGCGTGAGCACCAAGAACTTCACCACGGGCGCCATCACCCGCCAGGTGGACAACTGCGCCACGACCTCGGAGTACATGTGGGTGTCGCCGGGGGTGCCGCAGGTGCGCGCGCAGCTCGCCAACGTGGCGGCCGACGTTGCGCGGCGCTACGGCCCGCTGGGGCTCAAGGGGATCCACCTGGACCGCATCCGCTTCCCGTCCAACCAGGTGTCGTACGACCCGGCCACGCAGGACGCGTTCAAGACGGCGACCGGCGCCTTCCCGGCGTCCAACGCCCAGACCACCTGGCTGGACTTCCGGCGCGGCCTCGTCAACCAGGGCGTGAAGGAAGTGTACGACGCGGTGCGCGCGGTGGACCCGTCGCTGGTGCTCTCGGCGGCCGTCTTCCCCGGCTACAAGCCGCGCGCCGGCTGGGCCGCGCAGTGGAGCTTCACGGACCTCTTCCAGGACCCGGAAGCGTGGGTCAAGGGCGGCTACCTGGACGTGGAGGTGCCGATGAACTACCCGGCCACCGCCACCTCCGCGTCGTGGACGGTCAAGGCGTACTGCTCCAACACGGACTGGACGTGCGTGATGGACGACCACATCCAGCGCATCGAGAAGCAGTCCGGCCGCCAGGTGTACGTGGGCGTCGGCGCGATCCGCGGGTGGACCGAGATGAAGACGCAGATCGACCTGGCCCACGACCGCGCCGTCACCGGGATGTCGGTGTACAGCTTCAGCCAGGTGGACGTCATCCCCAACGCCTGGGCACAGCTCGCCGCCGGCCCCTTCAAGAACAAGGCGACGCTCCCCGCGATGAGCTGGAAGAACTGAGCGCTCCCATCGCTCGGTAACAAGCGAGGGCCCCGGCCAACTGGCCGGGGCCCTCGCCGCATCCGCCAAGTGCGCCCACCCGTCTGCCGCGCCGAAATCCGGTAGGGGCGCGATTCATCGCGCCCGCCCTCTCCCCCACCACGACCTCTGCTCGGCGCACCGACCTCGTAGGGGCCGCCCCACGTGGCTGCCCGTGTCCCGTGCCCGCGCCGCTGCCCGCTACAGAAGCTGGGAGCACGCTACACCCCGTACGTATTTGCGCGTAAAATCTCGAGGAGGGCAGCGTGCGCCTGGGGCCCGCGCGCAACGACGGCTTCCACGCCGTCCTGCACCAGCGTCAGAACGCCGGGCGACTGGATGCAGCGCACGCGGTTGTGGTCGTCCTCGTACGGGTCCAGAAACTCGTCGCAGCGGCGGCCGGCCTCCATCAGCATTCGGAGGCGGTCCTGCTCGTGCGGCGATAGGCAGAGGACCGCGCGCGGCGAGGCGACCGCCAGCACCAGAGTCGCGTAGGGAACGTCGACGGCGACCGTGATGCCGTCGCCGATCGGCGTGCGCAGGGGAAAGGGGGACATGATCGTGGGCGCGGGGGACATTCTCTCCTCCTACCAGGGAGATACCCACCGTCCGCACGCCCGGTTCACGCCATGGTGCGGTGTACGCGGCGTGCCGGGCGGGCGTGCGGTATGCATGTCCGCGGTCGCGCGCGCGCGGTTCGGCATCTATGGAGCGCGCCCTTCGTAAATCCTGGGAAAGCATGAGAGCATCGCATCGGCGGGCCCCCGCGTGCAGGCCGCGGGACGGAGGATGCGGGTGAGCGGAACCTCGGGCGATCTCTCGGGCGCCCTCGCCGCTCTGTGGGCGAAGTTCCGGGAGGGGACCTTTCGCCGCGTGGCGGTGCTGGAGGAGGCGGCGCTCGCCCTGCGCGAGGGCATTCTGGACGACGCGCTGCGCCGCGCCGCCGAGCGCGAAGCCCACAAGCTGGCCGGCGCCGCGGGCACCTTTGGCTTCGCGGAGGCGACGCGCCTGGCCCGCGAGGCCGAGCAGATGCTGGAGGGGAGCGATCCTCTGGACGCATCGCAGGTGCAGCGCCTCGGCGAGCTGGCGGCCGCGCTGCGCCACGAGCTGGAGCGGCCCGTCGGCGCCCCTCGGCCATCGCCCGAGCCGCCCGCGCCCGTCACCCGCGGCGGACATCACATCCTGGCGGTGGACGACGACCCGATCATCCTCGCCATGCTGCGCGCCCTGCTGCAATCGCACGGCATGCGCGTCACCACCCTCGACGACCCGCGCCGCCTGCTGGACGCGCTCGCGAGCGAGCGTCCCGACCTGCTGGTCGTCGATTTCGAGATGCCGCACGCCAGCGGCGCGGAGCTGTGCCGCCTCGTCCGCGGCGACCCGCGCTGGCGCACCCTTCCCGTGCTCGTGCTCACCGGCCGGGTGGACGACGGCACCATCCAGCGCGTCCTTGCCGCCGGCGCGGATGCCTGCGTCGCCAAGCCGTTCGAGGGGCCGGAGCTGATCGCCCGCATCGAGGAACGGCTCAGGTCCAGGAGCGAATGAATTCGCCGCTGGAAAAACACAAAGTCCGCCTGCGCGGACTCGGGGTCTGATACCGCGTTTCTGGAGCCGGCTTCAGCCGCCTTCCCGTGATTCCAGCCGGGGGATTCATCCCCCGGCGATGCGGCGCCCGCCCCGGCGCCGATGCCGGCCCTACTGCTCCACCGGCAGCGCCGCCAGGATCGCCTGCACGAGCAGCACGGTGTAGTCGTGGATCTGCCGGTCGGTGAGGCGGTCGCGGAGGCGGCCCATGCGGCGCGACATGCGCAGGGGCTGGATCAGCGCGCGCCCCAGCTCCTCGCCGATCTCCACGCGGAGCCGCGCGGAGTCGTAGTCGGCCTCGGATGCGCGCAGGTGGCGCTCGGCGCGGCGCACCAGCTCCACGTGCGCCTCACGGACCGCGGTGCGCCCCAAGCCGCGCAGCTCGTTGAGGTAAGGGAACTCGGAGGCGATGGCGTCGTCGATGGCGTCGTCGCGCTCCTTTTTCCGCATCCGCAGCCGCCGCTGCTCCCCCTCGTCCGTCGGCTCGCCCTCGCCCAGGATGATCCAGCCCGTGCGGAACCCCAGCACGGCCGCGGATTCCTCCCAGAAGCTGATCGGCGGGTTGTCCACCGCGCCCGTGAGGTAGCGGTGGACCGTGCTGTACGACGAGATCCCCTCCATGCCGCGGGCCAGGAGGGAATCGTGGAGCCACTTCCCCGGCTTTCCCCGGATCTTGAGGGCGAGGTCCACGCGCTCGCGAGGTCGCGCCGGCGTCTGGTTGAACTGGGTCCAGAACCCGGAGTCAGCGTCGTGCTCGATGGAAACCTCGGGCGGCGGATCCGACTTCTTGCGGGTGGGCGTCTTGGGCACCGGCGATCGGGGGAGCGGGGGAGCTGCGGAAGCGCGTGGTACCAAAATACGCGCCCCTACCCCCGCAGGAAAGAACGATTTCCGGTCATCTCACGCCAAACGGGGCACCGGCTTCCGGCTGTAATGTTCGAATCATGGCGCACTCGGCACGGCATCGCTCTATCAGAAGCCGATCGGGATCGGGATTGCGGTGTGTCGTGTGGACGCGGAGAAAGGCGCCGAAGGCCTCTTTCGTTCTCCTCAGTTGAGCCCGGCCCAGCGTGCGCCCGCGCCGGTGGGGGCGGCCTGGAGGCCAACGTGCGGAATGGAAGGCTGCACGGCGCCGTAGAGCGCGTCGAACATTTCCGCCGCGAGCACGTCCTTCACCAGCAGGGCGTCCACCGCGTCGGTGACGGCGCGCACGAAGGCGTCGGCGGTGGGCTCGTCCCAGCCGCCGGGGAGCTCCCGCAGGAGCTGGTGGATCTGGTCGACCTCCACGTCATGGTAGCCGCGCTCCATCACCCACACCTCGATGGCGTGGGTGGCGGCCGCGCGCGCCTCGCGATACGTCAGCGTCCCGGCCGCCTCGGCGGAGCGCCCCGCGATTGCTTCACGCTCAACGGCGTGGGTGCCCTCCAGCCGCTCGCGGAAGCCGCCCAGCAGGGCGCGGTTGCGGTCCAGCGTCGCCTCGGTCTGCGCGACGCGGCCCGCGCCGATGGGGTGCTGGCAGCGAAAGAGGCAGCCGGCGCGCGCGTGCCACTCCCCCGTCACCACGGCCAGCAGGTCCAGCGTGGTGAGCACGTGCGGCGTTCGCTTCGGGCACCACTCCTCGCTGCAGTCGCACGCGAAGAGCTCCAGCGCACTCCCGAACTCCAGCAGCGCCTGCCGAAAGCGCTGGATGCGCCGCAGCTCCATCGGCCCGATCCCGGGGTCTTCGGGGAGGTCGTCCGGGTCCCACTCCTCGGCCAGGACCCCGAGGATGCGCCCCAGTGTGACCGTCTCCATCGCCGCGTCCGGGCAGCCCGGGCGCGTGCACCCGTCGTGGTCGCAGGTGGCCCGCTCCAGCATGTTCATCTCGCTGCCGAAGCGGAGCGCCGCCTCGCGCAGGAGGTGGATCTGCCGGTCGATCTCGCGCAGGGGCGGGGTGTGGATTTCGTCCATCGAAGGTGCCGGGGCAGGGGCGGAGGAAGGATTGCTACAGGCGCAATCCGGCTTCCCCAAAATGCAACTAAAGTGGACAAAATGCCAGCTTTTCGGGACGTGCGGGTGCTACGGGCCACGGCGCGGAAGGGGCAGGACGTCACCGGACGACGGACGTTCCGGAGGCGGACCACCCGTCCCCACCGCGACCTCACCCGTGTGCGCCCGCTTCAGAATACTTCCCCGTTCGAGAAGAAGTCCACCACTGGGCGGGGGCTCACCGGCGGAGAAGGGCGCAGAGCGCGTCGGCCGAGACCGGGCGCGAGAAGAGGAAGCCCTGCGCGTAGCCGCATCCCAGCTCGCGCAGGATCTCGTGCTGCACGGGCTCGGACACGCCCTCGGCGATCACGCGCACGCCCAGGCTCCCCGCCAGCGTGACGATGGACGACACCACCTGGCGGCTCCACGGCTCGTCGCGCAGCCCCTCCACGAATGACCTGTCCACCTTGATGGCGTCCAGCGGGAGGCGGTGGAGGTAGGCGAGCGAGGAGTAGCCGGTGCCGAAGTCGTCGATGTACACCCGTACTCCCGCCGCGCGCAGATCGCGAAGGACGTGCGCCGCCGCGTCGAGCCGTCCCAGCAGCGCGCTCTCGGTGATCTCCACCGCCAGATCGCGCGGCGCGGTGCCGGTCTCGTGCAGGGTGCGCCCCAGCCGCTCGGCGAGGTTCCCCCAGGCGAACTGGTGCGCGGAAAGGTTGATGGAGAGCGTGAACCCGTCGCCGCCCGCAGCCTTGAGCGCGGGGAGGGCGCGGCACGCCTCCCGGAGCACCCAATCGCTCAGCGCATCGATCATCCCCGTCTCCTCGGCCACCGGGATGAACTCGGTGGGCGGGATGGGGCCGCGCTCCGGGTGGTTCCAGCGCAGGAGCGCTTCCGCGCCGACCGCGCCTCCCGTCGCGAGATCGACGACGGTCTGGAAGTGGAGGTGCAGCTCGTCGCGCTCCAGCGCGCTGCGGAGGTCGCACTCCAGGCGGAGGCGCGCGCGGGTCTGGGCGTGCATGGCGCGGTCGTACCACTGCACCCGCGCGCCGCCAGCCGTGCGCGAGCGCTGCATCGCCACCTCCGCTCCGCGCACCAGCGCCTCGGCGTCGCCGCCCTCGGCGGCGAGCGCCACGCCCATGGCCGCCGCGGCGACGACGGTGTGGCCCTCGACCGCGAACGGCTGCGCCAGCGCGGACTGCATCCGCTCGCAGAGGCGCCGCACACCCATCGCGTCGCGCACGCCGCGCGGCAGGACGGCGAAGGCGGCGCCGCCGAGCCTTCCCAGCGTGTGCTCGGGGCCCAGCGACGCGCGCAGACGCGCGGCGGCTTCCACCAGCATGCGGTCGCCGGCCGCGTATCCCACGCCCTCGCTCACCCGCTCCACGCGGTCGACGTCCAGGCACACCACCGCGAAGGCGTCGTCCGCCTCGCGCACCTCGCGCACGAACTCCGCGCGGTCGGCGAGGCCGGTGAGGGGGTCGTGCTGGGCGCGGCGGAAGCGCGCTTCGCTCTCGCCCAGCGCGTGCTCGGCGGTGGTGTCCAGGAGGAAGACGCCGGTCCCGGCCCGGTCCGCGAAGGCGCGCACGCGGTACCAGCGCGGCGGCGTCCCGAAGCGGAGCTCGGCGTCTGGCGCGGCTTCGCCCGCGCGCGCGGCGTGGAGGAGCGGCTCCAGCCCCGCGTCGCGCAGCTCCGGGAGCTCGTCCCAGAGGCAGCGGCCGACCAGCGTGTCGCGGCCGCGCCCCAGCGCCCGCTCCGCCGCGGCGTTGACGAAGCGGATCTGCGCGTCGAAGTCGAGGAGGAAGAAGCCCTCGGCGCCGCGCTCCACTCCCGCGAACAGGGCGTCCGCCAGCGCCCTGGGCGCCGGATTGCGCCCGGGGCGGCGCGTGGCGGGGGACTGCCGTGGGCGGGTGCTGCTCTCGCTCATCGGGGGGGAGGTGGGTGGGGGCTGCTTCCGCCGCAAAGGGCACGCGTCTCCCACGAGATACCCCGGGTGGCGGGGGGCGGTGCGGGTTTGGGCACGGGCGGCCACGTGGGGCCGCCCCTACGAGGTGGCGGTGGGTGGCGGGGGTCGCGGCGGGGGAGAGGACGGATTCTGCGGATTGCGCGGGGGCCGAGGACGGGCGGAGGGTGGGCGCGATGAATCGCGCCCCTACGACAAAGGCCCACGGTGACGAGCATCACGGCGGGCGGCTGCCGTTCAGTGGTCTGCGGGTGGCAGGGCGACTGGGGGGGAGATTGGCGGGGGGCGGGGGGCGGCGCCCTTGTACTCGCCGAGCATCACGAGCATGCGGGCTTCCAGGCCGGCACCGTAGCCGGCACGGCGGAGCCAGCCCCCGGACGACTCGCTCCGGGTCGGCGCCCTCCATGCGGACTGGCTCCGTGCGCGAAAAGCAACTGCGCCTCACACAGAGACACAGAGGAAACGGCAAGGAAAATAAGAGACTGCCGTTCAGAGCGCCGGAGGAAGCCCCGGTATCGGAATCGGTGTGGGCGTGGTGCGGCCCGTGGGGCGCAGCGCGGAGCCGCGGCGGGCCGGCGGGATGGTGCGCAGATCCTGGATCAGGCGCAGCACCGTCGTACCGCCAAAGGCGTGGATCTGGCGGCCGCGCGTGCGGGTCGGCGCTCCGGGGATTGCGGTGTTCATGGAGTCGAAGTTGTCCAAGTGCCACGAGCCGGGCGGCTGGCCGTCGGGGTGCAGGAGGCGGCGGTTGAAGAGGACGCTCCGCTGGAAGGGAGGAAGCATGGGGACGTCGCCGGGTTGCGCGGCGTTGAGCGGCGCCCAGTACGCCCCGCACGCGGCGGCCCCGGCGGAGGTCAGGTCGTAGCCTTCCACGGCACCGTTCACCCGCAGCGCCGCGCGGCTCCAGTCGCCGTACGCGGCGGGGATTCCTTCGAACGAGCCGCCGAAGTACGCCCCCCCGATGCTGCGGCAGAAACCGGAGCGGAGCACGGCGTAGATCGTCACGTTGCTCTGTGCCTGCACCGGCATCACGTACGGCAGGGCCTCGCCTTCGCCCTCCACGCGGTCCCACGCCATCGCGAACCCAAGCTGCTGCTCCGTTTCCGCGGGCATCACCGTGATGCGCGGGGCGGAGATCATCGCGGGCTTGGGGTCGTTGACGTTGAAGCTGCCCCAGATCACCACCGGCACCTCGGAGACCAGCGTCAGCGGCCCGGCCAGCGTGCCGGCGTTGCGAAGGAGGACGACCTCCTGCGCGCCGGGGCTGGCCGCCGCCTGGCGCCGGATGGCGATCATCCCTCCCTGGATGGCCGGGAGGAGGCTCAGGTCCAGGTGGAAGCCGTAGGCGTTGGTGGGGCAGCGAAAGGTGACGTACGGGCGCCGCACGATGTCCGACGCGTCGCACGCGGCCTCGCGGCGGAAGTCGGGAAAGAGGCCCCGCCACAGGTGCCCGGCGTTCGCCGGGTCGGGATCGCGCGCCGCCTTCCCCGCCGGCTGCGGCCCGTCGAATGGCCACGGGAGGTAGCGGATGGCCGGCGCGCGCGCCACCGTGCCGCAGGTGTACGCTCCGTCGTCGTAGTACGCCGTGCCGCAGGTGTACGAGTACTCCGTGCCGATGCCGGTGGTCACGCGGCGCAGGGTGATGGCGGGGCGGAAGCTCGCGCGGCCGAAGCAGGCGTCGTCGAAGTCCAGGCACTCCCCCGTCCCCGCGACGGAGGTGCTCTGCATCCGCCCCGCCCCCAGCCCGCCGCCGATCGAAGGGCGGATGCGCACGCGCCCCTGCCACGGCGCAAGCATGGAGACCGGGTTCGCTTCCGACGCGGCGCGCGTCAGGCTGGAGAGCGCGGGCGCGCCGCCGATGTAACTGGTCCCCGACACCACGTGGTCGGCCCGCCCCACCGTGATGCCGTCGCGCGCCTCGATCCCGCCCAGGTACGTCATCAGGTGGGTGCCCGTGCCGAATTCCGCCACTCCGTCCACGCGCAGCGGCCCGCCCACCAGCCCCTCGGAGCCCGAGCCGGTCACCTCCGCGTGGCCCTGCGCGTAAAGCGCGTGCTGGTGCGGCGCGATCACCGAGACGGCCAGGCGGCGCGTGACCATCCGCCGCCCCTCGCGGGGACTGTGGGCGGTGGCGTACACCTCCACCTCGATGGTGCGCGCGGCCACGCTCCCCCCCACCTCCGGCAGCCCGTCGTAGGAGACGCGCGGCTGGTGCGTCCAGGCGTCCAGGATCTTCTCGTCGTGCGGGATGACCTCCCACTCGCGCACGTCCACGATGCGCACGCCGGTCAGCGCGGTGTCGGTCTGGACGGTGGCCCCTGTGGTCTCCAGGTCGGTCGCCAGGCTGTGGGCGCTGACGTTGATGGCGAGCATGTCCGGCCAGGAGAGGTTCCCCAGCCGCTGCGCCGCCGTGGCGCGCACGCGGTCGGTGAGCACCTCCACGGCGCTGGCCGCCGCCAGCTCGGTGCGCGACACGGAGTTGCGTTCGTACATCCGCCGCTCCGCCATGCGCGCCAGCAGCTGGCTGGCGCTGATCACGATCCCCAGCGTCACGATGAAGCCGAGCACCCACACCAGGGCGCTCCCCCGCTCTCCGCGGAACGCCGCGCCCGTCACCATCCCCCCTCGCTTCCGTGGCGCGTGCCGCCGTTGGTGGCGACGAGGGTCACGTACGGCACGTTGCGGATGGTGCCGTCCGCCTGGTCGGTGGGGACGGCGAAGCGGACGCGGATCGCGCCCACGTCGTGGTAGCCGCGCCGGAAGGAGAAGCCGGGCTCCGCCGTGGCGGTGGGGAAGGAGGTATAGACGTAGTTGGCGTTGCCGGTGGAGTGCGCCAGCGCCGCGGCATCGACCCCAACGCCGCGCCGCCACGCCGTCTCGCCGGTGTGCAGCGTCTCCACCTCAAGCGTGGCGACGGGCCCGCCGACGGGGACCGCCGCGTTCCAGGCGCCGTCGCCGTCCAGCCCCGTCTGCCGCACCAGCACGGGGGCGCCGCGCGTGCCGTCGCGCCGCACGAAGAAGCGCGACGCCGTCACCCGTTGCGTACGCACGCGAGGGGTGAGCGACGCGCCCGACTGCGTGGGCGACCCGACGTCCGGGAACCCGAGCGCGGTCGTCAGCTCCGCCACCGGCACCTCGGTGTACGCGGCTACCCGGCCGCGCGCGCGGCAGTCCCACGTCCGCTTCGGCCGCGGCGCATCCACGCGCTGGCGGCGCTCCGTGCAGACTCCCCCGTCCTCGTAATACGTCTGCCTGCAGGCGGTTACGGGCGTGGGAGCCGCGGGGGGCGTGGCCGGGGTGTAGGTGCCGCCGGTGACCACCACCACCTGTTCCGCCATCTCGTCCCTGAAGGTGGGGCAAACGATCTCTTCCTCGCAGTCGGCGCCGCAGGCGGCGCGGGTAGCCTGGGGCTCGCCCGTCACGCGGTACACGCGGGCACCCATGGCCGGCGCGCTCACCAGCAGCACCTCGCCTTCCCCGATCACCCTGCTGTGGTCGCCCATCAGCAGGAGGCACGCGCCGCCGCCGGGGCACGGGCGCGTGGAGCTGGTGATGGGCGCGTACTCCGCGCGCAGCACCAGCAGCGTGTCGCTGGATGCGGCGCCGCTGCCCGCCACCAGCACCTGCACCGGCCCGGCGTTGGGAGCGGCGAGCGTCCCCAGCGTAGCCTGGCGCAGGGCGTTGCGCAGCACGCCATCGATGGAGGCCACGGCGCTCGCGCGGTCGTCGTCGTTCATCGCCTGCACGTGCCCGCGCATGACGGACTCGGTGACCGACCACACGCCCGTGGCGATCACGGCCGTGACGACCAGCACGCCCAGGACCTCGATCAGAGTGAACCCCGCGCTTCGGTGCGACATCATCTTGCTCCTGCTTGCTGCGAAAGGAAGAGAACGGCAACCGCGCATCACACAGAGAGTAGAGTCGAGTCGGGGCGCCGTGGCATGGTTGCCCGGTTTCCCCGACCCGCTCATCGAACCGGACGTGCGGATTTCCCGCATCCGGCTCTCCGACTGGGTTCACTTCAAGGCATGCGAGAGCGCCACCCGCCGACGTCCGCCGAGTTGCACCAGTCCCAGTTCGGCCCGGAGCCACTGATCGGAGAATCGCCGGGTCCCCCGCCCGGGGACCTTGTGGCGTCGCACCAGAAAGCTTCGCAGCAGCGTGCAGGTGTAGTGGTCCACCGCCCTGTAGGCCCCGCTGAGCGTTCCCACGCAGAAGTAGTTCGCCCAGCCCACAAGACGCCGGTTCACCTGCGCCACCACCTCTTCGGCGCGACCCTGGTTCCCCGGATGCAGCACCAGCCTCAGTGACTGCCTGAACCGCTTCACCCGCTTCTTCGAGGGCATCACGCCCAGATACCGCACTCCTGACCTCCGGGACACCATCGTCCCGAAAGTGTAGCCAAGGAAGTCGAACTGCTCTTCCCTGGCATTTCGGAGGTGTGTCTTCTGTTCGTTGAGCCTGAGGCCCAGGCGCTCGACGATCCACCGCAGCGACTTCAGTGCCGTTTCGGCACCGAAGCGATCCCGGCAAAGGATGACCAGATCGTCGGCGTAGTTGATGATCCGCGCCCGCAGGTGCCGCTCCAGGCCATACTTCTTCCACGTCTTCAGCAGACGATGGATGTAGACGTTGGCCAGCAGCGGCGAGATCACCCCACCCTGCGGGGTGCCCTCCCGTGAGCGTTCGCCTCCCGTGCGGAGCGTGTGCCCCCGGTCGTCCGTCTCCTCAGCCGGGGCCTTCAGCCACATCCTGATCAGACGCAGCATCTTGCCGTCGCTGACTCGCCGTGCGACCGACCGCATCAGCTCGCGGTGCGGGATCGTGTCGAAGTACTTCGACAGATCCGCATCCACCACGTGCACCTCCCCGTGCTGGATCGCCCGATGCACCTCCTGCACTGCATCCAGCGCCCCGCGCTTCGGCCGGTAGCCATAGGCGTTCGGCTCGAAGTCCGCCTCGAAGATCGGCTCCAGAACCAGCTTGGCGGCCTGCTGCACCACCCGGTCCCGTACCGTCGGGATTCCGAGCAGCCTTTCTCCGCCCTCTGGCTTGGGGATCCTCACCCGACGCACCGCCTCGGGTTTGTACTTCTCCTCTCGAAGGTCTGCCGCCAGCGCGGCCAGCCACGCCTCCAGCCCTGATTCGTCAATGTCGGCGAACGTCACCCCGTCCACCCCCGCAGCCCCGCCGTTCGCACGGCACAGCCCATAGGAGTGCAGCAGGATGTCCGCTCTCCAGACCTTGTCGTAGAGCAGGTAGAAGCGATACGCTGGCTCCCTCTTGGCCTTGAGGTAGAGCTTGTTCTGAAGGGTCCGAATCTTCTCCGGAGTTTGCAGGCTCACGCCAATCTCCTCTTCTCGCCTTCTTCCGAAGCGTCCCAGAAGCAGGGCCCCTTCCCTCCACCGGCATTACCCGGCTTCCCCGGTACTATGAGCCCCTCCGACTCCCGCACCGGCCGCTCGCTTGCCCGAGCGTTGCGGAGCAGCGACCTCCGCTCCGGCGCGGGTCTCCCGTGTTGCGTGCGCATTCTGTGCTTGCGTGCCCTCCCCATTACCCCGGCGAGTCGCCCGGCCTGTGACGGTTGAAGGTCCGGGCGCGGCGGCCTTCCCCTCTCTGTGGCAGGGTCGGCACTCGCGTCGTCTGTTTTTCGAGGCCTGCTCAGGGTTCACTCTCGTTGGGCCCACAAGCTCGCCAGCCCTCCCTTGGAGGACCGTTGTCCGGACGGCTCGGTGTCTCCCGTCGCCGGTCGCCACCCGCCCGTAGCTACGGAGGTGTACCGTCAACTCCTCCGGCGGGACTTTCACCCGCAAGAACACGCCGCCTTTGCACGGCGCACCACAGAGA
>DASVQP010000110.1 GCA_036389135.1 Longimicrobium sp. | reverse complement strand
CCCGTGGGTGCCGTGCTGGTCGGCGAGTGGGCGCACATCGGCGAGGGCGACACGGTCCAGCGGACCGGCAAGCAGCTCGAGATCCCCGTCGGCGCGGGCCTGCTCGGCCGCCTCGTCGCCCCGCTCGGCAACCCGCTCGACGGCAAGGGCGACATCAACCTCGAGGAGTCGCGGCCCGCCGAGGTCAAGGCTCCCGGCGTCGTCCAGCGCCAGCCCGTCAAGGAGCCGCTGCAGACCGGCATCAAGGCGATCGACGCGATGATCCCGATCGGCCGCGGCCAGCGCGAGCTGATCATCGGCGACCGTGGCACCGGCAAGACGGCGATCGCGATCGACACGATCATCAACCAGAAGGGCCAGGGCGTCGTCTGCGTGTACGTCGCCATCGGCCAGAAGAACTCGACGATCGCGGGCGTGGTGCAGCGCCTTACCGACGCCGGCGCCATGGACTACACCATCGTTGTGGCCGCCTCGGCTTCGGACCCGGCGCCCATGCAGTACATCGCGCCGTACGCTGGCACCGCGCTGGCCGAGTACTTCATGTACACCAAGAACGAGCAGGGGAAGGGGCTCCCCACCCTGTGCGTGTACGACGACCTCAGCAAGCAGGCCGTGGCGTACCGGCAGATGTCGCTGGTGCTGCGCCGCCCGCCGGGCCGCGAGGCGTACCCGGGCGACGTCTTCTACCTGCACAGCCGCCTCCTTGAGCGCGCGGCCAAGCTGTCGGACGAGATGGGCGGCGGGTCGCTGACGGCGCTCCCCATCATCGAGACGCAGGCCGGCGACGTGTCGGCCTACATCCCGACCAACGTGATCTCCATCACGGACGGGCAGATCTTCCTGGAGTCGAACCTCTTCTACTCCGGCGTGCGCCCGGCCGTGAACGTCGGCATCTCGGTATCGCGAGTGGGCGGCGCGGCGCAGATCAAGGCGATGAAGAAGGTGGCCGGCAAGCTCAAGGGCGAGCTGGCGCAGTACCGCGAGCTGGAGGCGTTCGCCGCCTTCGGATCGGAGCTGGACCCGGTTACGCAGCGCCAGCTGGCGCGCGGCGCCCGCTCGGTGGAGGTGCTGAAGCAGGGCCAGTACTCGCCCATGGCGGTGGAGTACCAGGTCGCCACCATCTACGCGCTGACCAACGGCTACCTGGACAACGTGGACGTGGCGCAGGTGCAGCCGTGGGGTCGCGACTTCCACATCTTCCTGCGCACGCAGCACCCGGAGATCCTGGACGACATCCGCAACACGCGCGACCTGTCCAAGGAGAACGAGCAGGCGCTGGTGCGCGCAATCGAGCACTACGCCGAGCTCTTTGCCGACCCGCACTCGCCGGTGGGCACCGACACCTACGCCAACTCGCCGATCCTGAACGAGACCGCCGCCGACCGGCACATGAGCGAGGAGCAGCTTCGCCTCGCCGCCCGGCCGGAAGGGAACGCGGCGGGCGCGCGGCAGAGCTACTAACGGCAGGGACTGGGGATGAGGGATGGGGGATTGGGAACCGCAGTCGGTTTCTTTCCTCATCCCCCATCCCCCATCCCTCATCCCTAATCGGTCATGGCTAAAGCCAGAGAACTCAAGAACCGCATCCGCTCGGTCCAGAACACGCGCAAGATCACGCGGACGATGGAGATGGTCGCCACGTCCAAGCTCAAGCGCGCGCAGGACCGCGTGGCGGCCGCACGGCCGTACGCGGAGCGGCTCGGCGAGGTGATCGGGCGGCTCCTTACGCCGGAGCTGGCGGCGCGCTACCCGCTCCTCCGCCAGCCGGCCACGGTGCGGCGCGCGGCGGTGCTCCTCCTTACCTCCAACCGCGGGCTGAGCGGCGCCTTCAACGCCAACCTGATCCGCGAAGGCCGCAACCTCCTCCGCGACCTGCGGGGGCGCGGCGTGGAGGTGGAGCTCCACGTGGCCGGCAAGAAGGGGATCTCCTTCTTCCGCTACCAGGGCGAGACGCTGGGGAACGCCGTCAGCGACATCGGCGACCGCCCCTCGGCAGAGGACGCCGAGCGCCTCGTCAACTCGCTGATGGACGGCTTCGTGGCCGGCACCTTCGACGCGGTGTACGTGGTGTACGCCAAGTTCAACTCGGCGCTCTCCACCCCGCCCACCACCCTGCAGCTCCTCCCCGTGCAGGCGCCGGAAGACACCGGGCGCGGCGGCGAGGTGGACTACGTGCTGGAGCCCGGCGCCGACGAGATCCTGGGGCGCATCCTGCCGCTGTACGTGCGGAACGGGGTGTACCGGGCGCTGGTGGAGACCACGGCGGGCTTCTACGGTGCCCAGCGCACCGCCATGAAGAACGCCACCGACAACGCCGGCGACATGCTCAACGCCCTGACCCGTACCTACAACCGGGTGCGCCAGGCCGCCATCACGCAGGAAATCGCCGAGATCGTCGGCGGCGCCGCCGCCCTCGAATAACAGGAGACCCAAATGGCTACCGTTGCCCCTGAGCAGGCCACCATTCCCATCCCCGCCGTCAAGACGGGCCGCGTCGTGCAGGTCATCGGCCCGGTGATCGACGCCGAGTTCGAAGGCCAGCTTCCGGACATCTACAACGCCCTGCGCGTGAGGCGCGCCGCCAGCGGTGACCAGCCGGCGGTCGAGATCACGCTCGAGGTGCAGCAGCACATCGGCCGCCACCAGGTCCGCGCCGTGGCCATGGAGTCCACCGACGGCGTGGTGCGCGGCATGGACGTGCACGACCTGGGCTCGCCCATCACCGTGCCGGTGGGCGCCCCCGCGCTGGGGCGCATCCTCAACGTGCTGGGCGAGCCGGTGGACGAGTCCGGCGTCATCCCCGCCGACACGCTGCGCTGGCCGATCCACCGCCCGGCCCCCCGCTTCGTGGACCTCGAGGCCAAGGCCGAGGTGCTGGAGACGGGGATCAAGGTGATCGACCTCCTCACCCCGTACGTGAAGGGCGGCAAGATCGGCCTCTTCGGCGGCGCGGGCGTGGGCAAGACGGTCGTCATCCAGGAGCTGATCAACAACATCGCGCGCGGCCACGGCGGCCGCTCCGTGTTCGCCGGCGTCGGCGAGCGCACCCGCGAGGGCACCGACCTCTGGCTGGAGTTCAAGGAGGCGGGGCTCATCAAGGAAGAGAACCTCGCCGAGAGCAACGTGGCCCTGGTGTACGGGCAGATGAACGAGCCGCCGGGCGCGCGCCTGCGCGTGGCGCTCACCGGCCTCACCGTGGCCGAGTACTTCCGCGACGTGGAGAAGCAGGACGTGCTCTTCTTCGTGGACAACATCTTCCGCTTCACGCAGGCCGGCTCCGAGGTGTCCGCGCTCCTGGGCCGCATGCCCTCGGCCGTGGGCTACCAGCCGACGCTGGCCACCGAGATGGGCGCGCTGCAGGAGCGCATCACCTCCACGCACGAGGGCTCCATCACCTCGGTGCAGGCCATCTACGTGCCGGCCGACGACCTCACGGACCCGGCGCCGGCCACCGCCTTCGCGCACCTTGACGCCACCACGGTGCTCTCGCGCGCGATCTCGGAGCTGGGCATCTACCCGGCCGTGGACCCGCTCGACTCCACCAGCCGGATCCTGGACCCGCAGTACATCGGCGAGCGCCACTACCGCACGGCCACCTCGGTGCAGCGCATCCTGCAGCGCTACAAGGAGCTGCAGGACATCATCGCCATCCTGGGGATGGACGAGCTCACCGAAGAGGACAAGGTGATCGTGGGCCGGGCGCGCCGCATCCAGCGCTTCCTGTCGCAGCCCTTCTTCGTGGCCGAGCAGTTCACGGGCACGCCGGGCGAGTACGTGAAGCTGGAGGACACCGTGGAGTCGTTCGAGCGCGTGGTGAGCGGCGAGTTCGACCACCTCCCGGAGCAGGCGTTCTACATGGTGGGCGGCATCCAGGGCGCCATCGACAAGGCGCAGCGCCTGGAGCAGGGCGGCTGATGGCGGCCCCCGCCGCGGGCACGGGCGCGGGCGCCATGCGCGTCTCCGTCCTTTCGCCCGAGCAGACGGTGTACGAGGGCGACGCCACTTCGGTGGTGGCCCCGGCGTGGAACGGCCAGCTCGGCATCCTGCGCGGCCACGCCCCGCTGATGGCCCTGCTTGGCGAGGGCGTCCTGCGCATCGAGAACGGCCGCGAGACCCTGCAGTTCCAGGTCTCCGGCGGCTTCCTCCAGGTGGTCGACAACGTCATCACCGTCCTCAGCGAGCGCGCCACCGCCGCCTGACGACTGGTGCAGGTCAGCACGAAAGACAGCCCCCGGCGCGGAAGCGTGCCGGGGGCTGTTTCTGGTTACGACCGGGCGAGTGAACTCGCTGCAACAACAGCACAAAGTCCGCCTCCGCGGACTCTGGGTCCAATGCCGGTGTGCACGAGCCGGCTTCAGCCGCCTTCCCGTGGTCCCAGCCGGGGGAACCATCCCCCGGTTTCCCGCGGTCGTTGCAGCGGTTTCAACCGCCGGCCGGGCCTGATTTCGGCGTCGGGATGGCCCTCCACCGCCCACCCCGCCTTCCCAAGCGGGCGCGGGGGATGCATCCTTCACTGGCGGGCCACCGAGGCCCGCCGGTGATATCTCATCCTGGGGATGCATGAAACGGATCGACCTGCACATCCACACCCACGCCTCTGACGGGCACTGCTCACCCACACAGGTCGTGCAGATGGCCGCCAGCGCGCGGCTCGACGTGATCGCCATCACCGACCACGACACCGTGGCCGGCGTGGACGAAGCCATCGCGGCCGCCGCGGCGCACCCGCTGCAACTGGTGCCGGGCATCGAGATGAGCACGCGCGAGGGCGACCACGAGATCCACATCCTGGGCTACTTCATTGACCACCACGCCCCCTCCGTCACGCGCCACCAGGTGAGCGCCGTGGAGCGCCGCGCCGGCCGCATGCGCGGGATGGTGGCGAACCTCAACGGGATGGGGATCGAGGTCGACTACGAGGACGTGGAGCGCGCCGCCGGCCCGGACTCGTCCGCCATCGGCCGCCCGCACCTGGCCCGCGCCCTCCTAGAGCGCGGCCAGACCCGCTACTACTCCGAGGCCTTCGAGCGCTACATCGGGGACAAGGGAGTCGCCTTCGTGCGCAGCGACTTCCCCGGCGTGCGCCAGGCGATCGAGGACATCCACGCGGCCGGCGGGGTCGCGGTGTGGGCGCACCCGGAGATCGCCATCTTCGACCAGTACGTACGCGCCTTCGCGGATTGGGGGTTAGACGGGCTGGAGTGCTACCGCCCCAACACCCCGCCGGTGGAGTCGCACCTCTTTGAGACGGCCGCCAACACGCTCGGCCTGCTGCGCACGGGCGGCTCGGACTGGCACAGCACGCACCGCGGCCCGCTGGGCGAGTTCGCCGTGAAGTACAGCGACGTCAGCGCCCTGCTCGATCCCCGCCTCCCGGCGCTGTCATGACCAAACCCACCGCCCCCGCGAACCCCCTGCGCGACCCCTGGGTGATTCCGGGGCTCGTGCTCCTGGCCGTGCTCACGGTGGTGGTGGCGCTCCTTTACCGCGGCGCCCCGCAGACCGCCGCGGAAGTCGGCAGCAGGACGTGGGTGGCCGTCGCGCCCGACGCCTTCACTCCGCGCGTGTCGCGTGCCCGCGAGCGCGTGCAGGCCGCCCTGCGCGCCGCCGCCTCGGGCGACACCGCGGGCGCCATCGCGCGCTACGCGGAGGCGGAGGGGGAAGCGTGGACCGCCCGCGAGAACGCAGGCGACTCCACCCAGACCGCCATGGCCACCGAGCTCTGGGCCACCGCCACCCTGGACCGCGCGGAGCTGATGCTGGCCGCCGGCGCCGCCCCCTGGTACCGCGGCGACAACACGCAGCTCCTGCAGGAAGCGAAGGCGGCCGTGCAGCGCGCCGGCTCCGTGCCGCTGGCGCCCGCCACCCGCACCCGCGCTGCGGCGCTGCTGGCGAACATCGACCGCAAGCTGCGCCCCGGGCCGCTCGAATGGATTCCGCAACGATGACCGCCGCGCAGCGCGCCGTCGCGGCCGCGCTCCTCTTCCTGGGCGCGGCGGCGGTCGCCGGCATCGCGCCGGTAGAGACGGGGGTGCAGTACCGCACCTTTGGCATCGTGGAGGGAGTGTTCGCCCTCCTCCTCACCTACGTCCTCCTGCAGCGGCACGCTTGGACGTCGCCCGCGGGGGTGGCGGGGTGGGCGGCGGTCATCTACGGCACGCTGGCCACCGCGCAGATCGCCGAGTTCCTCTTTCCTCCGCCCGGCGTCGTGGAGTGGGTGGTCGTCGCCACGCTGGCGCTTTCGGGGTGGGGAGCGCTCTCTCGCGGCCCGCGCCGGCGCATCGTCTTCGGGCTGGCGACGCTTTCGCTGCTGATGGCGCTCCTCCGCTACTCCGTGATCCCCGTGCTGTGGGGCGTCGGCCCGCAGCCCGGCGATCTGCTGGGCGTGGGCGACATGGCGCAGGGCGCCCGCCGCGTCTTCGCGGACCACCAGCCGATCCGCCCCGCGGGCCAGCTTCTCGGCTTCGCCGCCATGGCGATGTGGGCGCTCGCAACGCGCCTCGTCTGGCCCGTGCCCCCCTCGCGCGGGCGGCGTGGGCGCGACATCACCAACCTGGCCAAATCCGGTTCCCACAAGGCCTTGACGGGTCCGGTGGACTCGTATATACTAGGCGCCCCTCGCGAGGCTGATGTCGCGGAAACGACGCAGGACGGTCCTCGGGCCGTTGACGATCGCGAGCAAGGATGATACATTGACGGGCTCGCCAGCGGAATTTTTGCTGGCAACGGTTTTTTGACAACTCGGGTATGGGAAGGGTAGAAGGAAAGGTCAGCACCCATGGTGTGTCTGACGTGTGCGCCTGTCCCGGCAACGGGATAGGCGGGCTTTCGAGTGGGGGCCGGAGGATATCCGGCCAAGCGAAGAAAGGGCGCA
>DASVQP010000109.1 GCA_036389135.1 Longimicrobium sp. | reverse complement strand
GCGCCGGCACCGCGCCGCTTCCTGAAAGCCGGCACATCCTGCACACCGCCCGACGCTTGCCCCGGGTGCCGCGCCGTGAAAGGCCGGTCGGGGCGGCGGATGACGGCGGTGGAAGCCCGGGCGCCGAGGGGCGCCGCGGGGACAACCAGATTCTTACAGGCAAACAGCAGCATGGCTCAGCCCTCCATCCAGGACCTCCTCGAAGCCGGCGTCCACTTCGGGCACCAGACGAGCCGTTGGAACCCGAAGATGCGCAAGTTCATCTTCGCGGAGCGCAACGGGATCTACATCATCGACCTGAAGAAGACGCTCCGGCAGATCGAGCTCGCGCAGGAGCTGGTGCGCAGCATCGTTTCGCGCGGCGAGCGCATCCTCTTCGTCTGCACCAAGAAGCAGCTTCGCCAGGTGATCCAGAGCGAGGCCGAGCGCTCCAACTCGTTCTACGTGACCGAGCGCTGGCTGGGCGGGATGCTCACCAACTTCGCCACGATCAAGAAGCAGATCCGCCGCCTGCGCGAGCTGGAGCGCGGGCAGGAGGAGGGCGCCTTCGACTTCTACACGAAGAAGGAGCGCCTGATGCTGGACCGCGAGCGCGAGCGGCTGGAGAAGTACCTGAGCGGCGTCAAGGACATGGCCCGCCTGCCGGGGGCGCTCTTCGTGGTGGACTCCAAGAAGGAGCGCATCGCGGTTCAGGAAGCCAACAAGCTGGGGATCCCGGTGCTGGCCATCGCCGACACCAACGCGGACCCGGACGTGCTCACGGTGCCGATCGCCGGCAACGACGACGCCATCCGCTCGGTGACCGTGATCTCGGCCGCCATGGCCGACGCGGCGCACGAGGCCCGCATGTCGATGCCGGATGAGGCGCGCCGCCGCGCCGACGAGGCGGAGGTGACGTCGTACTCCACCGAGACGGGCGCCGGGGCTCCGGCGGACCGTGGCGACCGCGACGGCCAGAAGCGCCGCCCGCGCCGCAAGCGCCGCACGACCGGTGGACCGGGTGCCGGCGGCATGGGCGCCGAGGGCGGGGCCGAGGGCGGCGACGCGGAGTAAGGCGCGCCGACGGCCGGGTAGTTTCTCGGGGCCACTGGCGCAAAGCGCTCGTGGCCCCGATTTTTGCAGCCGCGCCGGGGGCGCGGCACTGGACTTAACGGACCTACGAGGATACCGAAACGGCTATGAGCTTCACTGCCCAGGACGTAAAGGCGCTCCGCGACCGTACCGGCGCGGGGATGATGGAGTGCAAGACCGCCCTCACCGAGGCCGGCGGCGACCAGGAGAAGGCGATCGACCTGCTGCGCACGCGCGGCGCGGCCAAGGCCGCCAAGCGCGCCGAGCGCGAGGCCACCGAGGGCGCGGTGGGCGCCTACATCCACATGGGTGGCAAGATCGGCGTGATGGTGGAGGTCGGGTGCGAGACGGACTTCGTGGCCCGCAACGACACCTTCCAGGCGCTGGTGCGCGACATCGCCATGCACATCGCGGCGGCGGCGCCCACCTCCGTGTCGCGCGACCAGATCTCGGCCGAGGTGCTGGAGCGCGAGCGCAACGTGTACCGCGAGCAGATGCGCGAGAGCGGGAAACCGGAGCACATCTGGGACAAGATCGTGGACGGCAAGGTGGAGAAGTTCTACGCGGAGAGCGTGCTCCTGGAGCAGCCCTTCGTCAAGAACCCGGACCAGACGGTGGGGGAGATGATCACCCACGTCTCCGGCACGACGGGCGAGAAGATCGAGGTGCGCCGCTTCACCCGCTACCAGCTGGGCGAGCAGTGAGCGCCGCCGGCGAGCTGGGATCGGTCGCCCCCGGCGAGGGGGTGGATGGTCTGAAGTATCGCCGGGTCCTCCTCAAGATCTCCGGCGAGGCCCTCGCCGGAGATCAGAGGTTCGGGATCTCCCCGCCGGTGGTGGACCGCATCACGGAGGAGATCAAGCACGTCCACGACATGGGCGTGGCCCTCGGCCTGGTGATCGGCGGGGGGAACATCGTCCGCGGGACGGCGGCCAGCGCCGAAGGCATGGACCGCGTCAACGCGGACTACATGGGGATGCTGGCCACCATCATCAACGCCCTGGCGATGCAGGACGTCCTGGAGCGCAAGGGCGTGCACACGCGCGTGCTGACGGCGATCCGCCTGGAGCAGCTGGCCGAGCCCTACGTGCGCCGCCGCGCCATGCGGCACCTGGAGAAGGGGCGCGTGGTGATCTTTGCCGGGGGCACGGGAAACCCGTACTTCTCCACCGACACCGCGGCGGTGCTGCGCGGCATCGAGATGGAGGCGGACGTCATCATCAAGGCGACCAAGGTGGACGGCATCTACTCGTCCGACCCCAAGAAGAACGCCGACGCCGTCTTCATCCCGGAGATCACCTACCTGGACGCGCTCTCGCGCGAGCTGGGGGTAATGGATGCGGCGGGGCTCTCGCTGTGCAAGGAGAACGACATCCCCATCCTGGTGCTGAACCTGGACAAGCGCCGCGCGGTGGCCGACGCCATCAACGGCGAGAGGATCGGAACGCTGGTCCAC
The DNA here is from genome assembly GCA_036389135.1 of Longimicrobium sp. Classification (NCBI taxonomy): domain Bacteria; kingdom Pseudomonadati; phylum Gemmatimonadota; class Longimicrobiia; order Longimicrobiales; family Longimicrobiaceae; genus Longimicrobium; species Longimicrobium sp. The sequence continues at coordinate 13,483 of DASVQP010000109.1, read as the reverse complement.
TCGAAGGCGCCGGCGCTGGACAGCGAGCCGGAACCCACACCCACCTGAGCCGCGAGTCGAAAGCCAATGCCCAGTCTGGATAAGGCCCGCCAGCGGATGGAGAGCGCCCTGGAAGCGCTGCGCCGCGAGTTCGCCAGCGTGCGCACCGGCAAGGCGTCGCCGGCGCTGCTGGACTCGATCCGCGTGGAGGCGTACGGGAGCAAGGTGCCGCTGAACCAGGTGGGAACGGTGGCGGCGCCCGAGCCGCGCCTCCTCACCATCACGCCGTGGGACAAGAGCCTGCTGAAGGAGATCGACCGCGGGCTGCGCGAGAGCGACCTGGGGCTGAACCCGTCCAACGACGGGAGCATCATCCGCATCCCCATCCCGGCGCTGACCGAGGAGCGCCGCCGCGAGTTCGTGAAGCACCTCCACAAGATGGCGGAGGAGGCCCGCGTGGCGGTGCGGCAGGCGCGCAAGGACGCCAACGACGAGGTCAAGGCCAGCCAGAAGAAGGAAGGCCTCTCCGAGGACGACGTCCGCCGCGAGCAGGACAAGGTGCAGAAGCTCACCGACCAGTACATCGGCAAGGTCGAGGAGATCCTGAAGCACAAGGAAGCCGAGGTGATGGAGGTCTGACCTCGAAGACGGCGGTTTCACACAGAGACACAGAGGGAACGGAAAGAACCGCGGAAAGCGGTTCTCTCCGTTCCCTTGCTGTTTTTCTCTGCGTCTCTGCGTGAAACGGCCGTGCCGGCACTTCGCCGCCAACTCCTTGCTTTGACAAACCTCTCTCCGGGGTCCATCTTCCCCCGCATGTCCAGCAGCGACCTCCTCCAGCAGATCCGCACCGGCGGAGAGATCCCCCGGCACGTGGCCATCATCATGGATGGCAACGGCAGGTGGGCGAAGCAGCGGAGCCGCCCGCGCACCTTTGGGCACCGCGCCGGGATGCGTGCCGTGCGCGAGGTGGTGGAGGCCTCCGCCGATGCCGGGGTGGAGGTGCTGACGCTGTACGCCTTCTCGCAGGAGAACTGGGGCCGCCCGCCGGCCGAGGTCTCCGCGCTGATGGCGCTGCTGGAGCTGTACGTGCGCCGCGAACGGGAGGACCTGCGCGGCAAGGGCGTGGAGGTGCACATGATCGGCGAGGTGGACCGCCTGTCGCCGCGCACCCGCCGCGCCATGGAGTCGCTGGTGGACCACACGGCCGGCGGGCGGCGGCTGCGGCTGAACCTGGCCATCTCGTACGGCTCGCGCACCGAGATCGTGAACGCCGCGCGCCGCCTGGCCGAGCGCGTCCTGGACGGCACGCTCGTCCCCGGCGAGATCGACGAGAAGCTCTTCGCCCAGCAGCTGTACACCGCGAGCGACCCCGATCCCGACCTCCTGATCCGCACCTCCGGCGAGATGAGGATCTCCAACTTCATGCTCTGGCAGCTCGCCTACTCCGAGATCCACGTGACCCCCGTGCTCTGGCCCGACTTCACGCGCGAGCACCTCTTCGGCGCCATCCGCGACTTCCAGCGCCGGGAGCGCCGCTTCGGGCGCGTGCTGGCGAGCTGACGCCGTGGCGCGCAACGAGACGCTGACCCGCACCCTCGTCGCCGCGGTGCTGATTCCCGTGGCGGTGGGGGCGATGTACCTGGGAGGCTGGGTGCTGGCCGCGCTGCTGGCGGCATCCGCCGCGCTTTCCGCGCTGGAATTGTTCCGCATGGCCGCGCTCAAGGGCCCCCGCGCGCTCCCGGCTCTGGGCGCGGCGGGGGCGGTCGCGCTGGTGGCGGCGGCGGCGCTGTGGCCCACGCGCGGGCTGGACAACCCGCTCCTCTTCGGCATCGTGGCCGCGACCGTGATCGTGGCGTGCACGGCGGCCATCTGGGCGCGCGGCGTCGCCGGCGACCCGCTTCTCGCGGTGTCGGTCACCGTGTTCGGCGCGGCGTACACGGGGCTCCTCCTCTTCGCGCTCTTCCTGCGCCACCTGCCGGGCGTGGAATCGCCGCTGCACGGCATGGTCATCCTGCTGGCGCCGGTAGTGCTCACCTGGATCAACGACAGCTTCGCCTACTTCGGCGGGCGGACCTGGGGAAAGCGCAAGCTGATCCCCAAGGTGAGCCCCGGAAAGACGGTGGAGGGCGCCGTCTGCGCCCTCTTTGGCACCCTTCTCTCCGCCGTGGGGTATGGATTCCTGCTCGCCCGCTTCCCCTCGTACCAGATGGGGATCGTGGAGGCGGCGGCGTTCGGCGTGCTGATCTCGGTGTCGTCGCAGACGGGCGACCTGGCGGAGTCGCTGTTCAAGCGCGACGTGGGGGTCAAGGATTCGGGCAAGCTCCTCCCCGGCCACGGCGGCGCGCTGGACCGCTTCGACTCGCTCTTCTTCACGCTTCCGATCGGGTACGCGTTCTTTCGGTACGTCGTGGGTGCGTGATCCGCAGGATTGTGGTAGGGGCATGATTCATCACGCCCGCCCTCTCCCTGCCCCGACCGATGCTCCACGCGCGAAAACCTGGTAGGGGCAGCCCCGCGTGGCTGCCCGTGCCCTGAAAATGCGCCGGGGCCGGCCCGCGAACGTACTCGGCACCTGGCACTCGGCACTTGGCGCTTCCGTTCTCCAGGACTTCCGTTTGAAGGGCGTTTCCATCCTCGGCGCAACCGGATCGATCGGCCGGAGCGCGCTGGCCGTGCTGGACCAGCACCCGGACCGTTTCCGCGCGGTGGCGCTCACCGCGGGTACACGCGGCGAGGCGCTTGGTGCGCTGGCGGAGCGATACCGGCCCGATCTGGCCGTCGTGGCGGAGGGCCCGGTGCCGGCGGGCGCGTGCGGGGGGACCCGCTGGCGCACCGGGCGCGAGGCGCTGCTGGAGGCCGCCACCCACCCCGACGCCGACGTGGTGCTCAACGCGCTGGTCGGCGCGGCGGGGCTGGAGCCGACGCTGGCGGCGCTGCGGGCCGGAAAGCGGGTCGCGCTCGCCAACAAGGAGTCGCTGGTGTGCGCCGGGCCGCTGGTGCTGCAGGCCGCGCGCGAGGGCGGGGGAGAGCTGCTGCCCGTGGACAGCGAGCACAGCGCCATCCTCCAGTGCCTCGCCGGGAGCCCGCCCGAGGCGGTGCGGCGGCTGGTGCTGACCGCGTCCGGCGGCCCCTTTCGCTGCTGGACGGCCGAGATGCTCGCCGCCGCCACGCCCGCCGACGCGCTGCGGCATCCCACGTGGGACATGGGTTCCAAGGTCACCATCGACTCCGCCACGCTCGCCAACAAGGCGTTGGAGGTGATCGAGGCGCACTTCCTCTTCGGCGTGCCGTACGAGCGGATCGAGGCGGTGGTGCACCCGCAGTCCATCATCCACTCGATGGTGGAGATGGTGGACGGGTCGGTGCTGGCGCAGATGGGGTTCCCGACGATGGAGCTCCCCGTGCTGTACGCGTTGAGCTTTCCGGAGCGGCTGGTGTACGAATGCCGGCGCTTCGATCCCGTGGCCGCCGGGGCGCTGACCTTCGAGGCGGTGGACGAGGAGCGCTTCCCCGCCTTTGCGCTTGGCGTGGCGGCGGGGAGGGAGGGCGGCACCGCGCCGGCCGTCTTCAACGCGGCCAACGAGGTGGCGGTGGCGCACTTCCTGGGTGGAAGCCTCGGCTTCCCCGGGATCGCGGAAGCGGTCGGTGAGACGCTGGCGCAGTGGCGCGGCGGCCCCGCGGATTCGCTGGGGGCGGTGCTCGAGGCGGACGCCTGGGCCCGCCAGACGACGGAAACCTTTGTGCGGAACTACGTGCCTTGCTGCTGAATATCGCTGCTTTCCTGGTCGTGATCGGGGTGCTGGTGACCATCCACGAGGCGGGGCACTTCTTCGCCGCCAAGTGGGTCGGAATCCAGGTCCCCCGCTTCTCCATCGGCTTCGGGCCGCGCGTGGTCGGCTTCACGCGCGGCGAGACGGAGTACGTGATCTCCGCCATCCCGCTGGGCGGCTACGTCAAGATGGCCGGGATGGAGGACGACGAGGCGCAGTCGGTGCTGGAGGGCGGCTCCGAAGGGGTGCCGGTGGACCCCGAGCGCACCTTCGACTCCAAGCCGCTCTGGGCGCGCACCCTGGTGATCTCGGCCGGGGTGATCGTCAACTTCCTCTTCGCGGTTCTCGTCTACGGCGCGCTGGCCGCGGCGTACGGCGAGCGCATCGTCCGCATCACGCAGGTCGCGACCCCCGAGCCGGCTACGGCGGTGGGCCCCGCGGCCGAGGCGGCCAAGATCCCCTTCGGCGCGCGCGTCGTGTCGGTCGGCGGGCAGCCGGTCAGCTCGTGGGGCGACATCCGCAGGGGGATCGTGGATGCGGTGCCGGGGCCGCTCCCGGTGGCGCTGGAAGGTGGCCGCACGGTGACGCTGGTGGTGCCCGAGGGGCGCACGGCGCGCATGGAGGTGGCGCGCTCCATCCAGCCGCTGATCCCCGCGGTCATCCCCAGGGTCGAGCCCGGCCAGCCCGCCGCGCGCGCGGGAATGAAGGCCGGCGACCGCATGGTGGCGGTGAACGGGAAGCCGGTGCAGGGGTGGAACGACTTCGTGCGCGTGGTGCGCGCCAGCCCCGGGCTCCCGCTCCCCATAGAGGTGGAGCGCGGTGGGCGGCGCGTGCGGATGACCATCACCCCCGCCACCGAGCGCGAGGACGGGCCGGACGGCAAGGCCATCACCGTCGGCCGGATCGGCGCGTATCCGCCGGAGGTGCCCACCGAGCGCCGCTCCGTCGGGCTGGGTGAGGCGGTGAAGACGGGGTTCACGGACACCTGGGACGGCACCGTGTCGATCCTGGACGCGCTACGCGACCTGATCACCGGCCGCACCTCCGCGCGCAACATGGGCGGGCTGCTCACCATCGGGCAGGCATCCGGCCAGACGGCGCGGATGGGGCTGGACGTCTTCCTGGCCTTCCTGGCCTTCTTCTCGATCAACCTGGCCGTCCTCAACCTCCTGCCGATCCCGGTGCTCGACGGGGGCCACCTGATGTTCCTGGGCATCGAGGCGGTGCGCGGCCGGCCGCTATCGGTGGAGACGCGCATCCGGCTCTCGCAGGTCGGCCTGCTGATCGTGGTGGCGCTGATGCTGTGGGCGAACGGCAACGACGTGGTGCGCGTGATCGAGCGTTTCGGCAGCTGAGCCCGCGGGGGTGTACTGATACCGCGGGTTTGGTTATTTTTCAGAGTTTCGGACTTCCAGGCGGTGCGGCCAGGAACGTGTCTCCGCTCCCCTCCCGCCACACGCGTCCAGCCCAGTTCCCCAACCATCAGCAGTGAGAGCGGCATGGATCGGACACAGCTCGAGCAGATCGAGCGGCTTCTGACGCGCGAGCGGCAGAAGACGCTGAGGTCTCTTGGTCGGTTTCAGGAGCAGTCGTCGCGGACGCGCGATTCGGCGGACGCGGACCTGTCCAGCTATTCGTTCCACATGGCGGACCAGGGAACCGACGCGATGGAGCGTGAGAAGTCGTTTCTCTTCGCCAGCAAGGAGGGGCGCTACCTGTACCGCGTGGAGGAGGCGCTTCGCCGCCTGATCAACAACCCCACGGAGTTCGGACTCTGCCACTCGTGCAAGAAGCCGATCCCCTTTGAGCGCCTCGAAGCGCTTCCCCACGCGCGCTACTGCCTGGATTGCAAGACGCGCGAGGAGCAGGCGGCGTAAGCTGTTGATGGTGACATGCAAAAGGGCGGGCCCGCGAGGGTCCGCCCTTTTTTGCTGGGGTTGGTTCGGGCGAGTGAACTCGCTGCAACAACAGCACAAAGTCCGCCTGCGCGGACTCCGGGCCGATGCCGGTGTGCACGAGCCGGCTTCAGCCGCCTTCCCGTAGTTCCAGCCGGGGGCTTCAGCCCCCGGCGACCCACCGCCGGGGCCATTCCCCCTACCGTCAGCGAAGCTCCGCGCGCAGGCGCTCCAGCGCCTCCGCCACCCGGGCCTCCAGTGCCCGGATGCGCCGGGGGGCGTCGAGCGCGGTGATCTGCCGTTCGATGGCCGCGACGCTCTCGTCCACCCGCAGAGCGGCGATGCGCCGGTTCACTTCGGCGATGCGCGACTCCGGGTCGAACTGGGCGATCTGGCGCTCGATGGCTGCCACCTGCCGGTCCACATCCAACTCCGCTCTCTCCCTCTCGACCGCGCGGACCCGGCTGTCCACGTCGTAGCGGCGGATCTCCTCCTCCAGCTCGCGAATCGCCTCCCGGTGCTGGGCGACGCGCCGGCTGATCCGCTCGTTGTCGGCCCCGCTCTGAGAGCGCGCCGAGGCGGTGAGGCTGGCGATGGCCCCCCGCTCGGAGGCGATCTGCCCTTGCAGTCCACTCAGCTGCCCGCGGATGGAGGCGATCCTTCCGTTCAGGCTGCTCTCCTCTCCACGCAGCGACGCGATCTGGCCGCGCATGCTGCTTACCTCGCCCCGCAGCGAGGCGATCTCCCCATGCAGGCTGCTGCGCTCCCCGTGGATCGACGCGATCTCCCCGCGCAGGCTGCTCTCCCGGCCGCGGAGCTGGCTCAGCTCCCAGGTGGCGTCCAGGAGCGCCAGGAGCCGGCTCTGCCACGCCTGGGCCGACGCATCGACGCCGCGCTGGGCGCCGTTGACCGCATACGTCGCCTGTCCGCCCGCGATGTTCATCTGCCGCACGTCGCCCCGCTGCTCCGTCTCCAGGACCACGCGACCCGCGCGGCTCGGCCAGCTGCTCGGGACCGCATCGTCGTCCCGCAGCCCCTCCGCCCGCGCGCAGATGCGCAGGTCATCAAAGGAGCGCTGCACGATCACCTCGTTCCCCGCGCGCCCGGACCGCTCGTAAATGGTCGACACCCCGTTGTCGTCGCTCATCGACACCGTGCCGCTGAACGTCTCCCCGGTGCCCCTGGACCAGCACGACTCCTGGCGAGTCAGGACGGGGGCGGAGGGCGTGGTGGCGCTCGTCACGACCGGTACGATCGCCGCGGGACGGGCGGCGACGTTCTGCGCGAGCACGGGCCGCAGGGGCGCGACGGCGGGGGTGCTCGGCGGCGCGATGGGTTGGGCCGCCGCGATGCACACGGTGACCGCGGCGGCCGCGACCGCCGGGAGCACGATTCCGCGCCGCGCGGCGGGACGCGTTGGGGCGTTGAGAATGACCATGAGTCGAGCCTCCAGGGATGAGCGTCGGACGATGGGGAGCGCCGCGCCCGCCAGCACGGGCGGTGCGGCGTCGGCGAAGTGGAGGAGCACGCCGGCGTAGGCGGAGGGGCGCACCCCCAGCGCGAGCACGGCTTCGTCGCACGCCTGCTCGCAGGCGGCGGCCGCCTGCCTCGCCGCGATCCAGGCCAGGGGATGGAACCAGTACAGCGTGAGCGCGGCGCGTCCGAGCACCTTGCGGAGCGGATCCCGGCCCGCCAGGTGCGCGATCTCGTGGGCCAGCACCATCGCGCGCAACTCGTCCGGCCACTCTCGCGCGGTGGGAGGGACGAACACCGTGGGGCGCAGAAGACCGCCCGCCATCGGCGTCTGCACCGCGGGGGAGGCGAGGATTCGCACCGGGCGGCGCATTCCCAGCCGTCCCGCGAGGTCGGAGGCCGACGCGCGCCAGGCCGGGTCGTCCATCGCCTCCGCGTCTTTGGCCACCCAATGCGCCCGGAGCAGCGCCGTGAGCAGCGCGGCCAGGGCGGCGAGCACACCCGCCAGCCAGACGGCCAGGGCCACACTGCGCACCGATGGAAGCGGCCTCGTCGCGACAGGTTTGGCGGTGCGCGGGGCGGCGGATGGCGCGGAGGAGCCGCGATGTGCCACGGGCGCGGCGCGGGGTGCTTCGGCGAGCGCGGCTACCGGCGCGGGGCCCTCGGCCGCAACGACCGAGAGCGGACGCGGCGCGGGGAGGGGGATGCGCAAGCCGGGGAGCGCGACTGCAAGAAGGGGGAGCGCAAGGAGCCCCGCGAACGTCGCGCTCCAGAGCCGATGCCGGTCCGCCGCCGCTCTCCGCCGGAGCAGGAGTCCCGCGGCCAGCGCGGCGATCAGCAGGGCGCTCGCCTTAAGGAGGAGGAGGACCATCGGAGTCAGGTTGGTCATCTCAGCGTCCCTCCTGCGCGGCGTCATCGATAAGGCGCTTCAGGCGCTCCCGCTCCTCGTCGTCCAGCTTCCCGCGCCCCACGTCCAGCAGCGTGGCCAGCGCGGACTCCAGCGAGCCGCCGAAGAAGGTGCGCAGCAGGTGCTGCACCTCGGATCGCCGAGCGGTCTCGCGGGCGACCACGGGCCAGTAATCGTAGCGCGGACCCTCCTGCTGAATGCGCAGATGGCCCTTGTTCACCAGCACGCGCAGCACGGTGCGCACGCCCGCGTCGGTGGGCGGATCGGCCATCGCGGCGCGTACCTCGGCCGCGGTCGCGTGGCCGCGGGCGTAGACGATGTCCAGGATCTCTTTTTCGCGCTTGGTCAGCGCGGGTCGGTTCTGTGCCATGAAGCCAGTGTACACGCGAGGTGTGTAAAAAGCAACGCTCTGTGTAAAAACGCACGTTCGGCGGCATACGCATGCGCATCACCAGCACCAGATGGGCCGGTGGTGCGTCCGTACACAGTAGATTGGCGAAGATGGTATTTGGTTGGAGGGCTAAGCCGCCGCGCCCGTTTTCGGCCGAAACGGGCGCGGCGCCATTACTGACTACGCTCAGCCGGCGCGTGTACGGGCGGGCCTTGCCACGGCAATGCACGTGATCCGGCTCCCGTGGCGGGCCAGGGTGGTGAATTCCTCCAGATGCAGTCCCGCGGCGTGGATCTGCGCTTTGAAATCGTCTTCGTAGGTCACCCTGCCGAAGTCGATGCTCGTGACCCGTTTCAGCATGGGCTTGAGAAGCTCCATCCAGCGGGCTGGCTGTTTCTGGATGGTTTGGGTGAAGAAGATGGATCCACCTGGCTTCAGGAGCGTGCAGCAGTGCCGCAACGCCTGCTCGGGCTCGGCCAGGAGCATGAAGCTGCCGGAGAAATACACGGCATCGTACGGCCCGCCCCGATGATCGTAGACGGACTGCAGACGCACCTCGGCTAGATCGGCCAGCGAGGAATCTCCCAGCCTGCGCCGCGCGCGCTCAACGTAGTCCGCATCCACGTCGATGCCGACGATGCGCAGGCGCTTCCGCGTCACCGAATCGGCGTTGGCCAGCAGAGCGCCGGCCGTGCCGATCCCCACGTCCAGCAGCGCGGCGCCCTGGGGCACGCGCGCCAGCACCTCGGCGTACCAACGCGAGGTGAGTCGGAGGATCAGTAGGTCGTAGATGAAGCTACGGATCATGGGCTCCGGCGGATCCGCTGTGCAAGCGAGGTGGTCCGAGTGCAGGTAACGCTGGCTATGATTCGGCTCACTCAGCCTATGCCCGCCAGGAGAGCAATCGCGCCGGTAACAAGCATCGCGGGGATATAGCCAGCAACGAGAAGAGCGAGCTTGGCGGTGGTTTTTACCCTGGTTTGCCGGTAGACGGCGCGCATGGCAAGGAACAGGTAGATCAGCATGACGGGGACGAACAGGGAGCCGGTCCCGTCCGACAGCCGGACTCCCTCGGGCAGCATCGCCAGAACTCCCAGGACGATGAATGCAAACGCATGGAGGTGGAGCGCGAAAATCAGGTGTTCGAGATAATGTCTCCGTTGGCGGAGGTACAGGAGAAACAACAGAAAAGAGAAGAGCGGAAGTAGGAGGAACATGGCGCGCGAGAGGAGGTCGATGAACTCGAGCTGAGTGCTGCGTTCATATCTGGATCCCGCCCTTCCCGCCACCCCAGCAGCGTACGTCATCAGGCATTCAAACGTGCGCCTCTCGCCGACGCACGACTGCTGCCTGGCTGCTGGCGAAGCGCCAGAACGCTCCTGGATCGCCGTATTCCGCCCCGCGACCGCCTGCTCCGGCCCGCGCAACGCGGCGGAGAGCCCGCCCTCCGCCGCGGTCTTGAACCAGCTGCCCACAAAGAGGAGCGCGGCTGCAAGGAGGTAGAGTTGGAGCGGCCGGATGTAGCGGGCGCGCCGCCCGTCGAGGTACTCTCGTGTCAGGAACCCGGGCTGAAGGAAAAGCGAGCGCAGCGTTCGAGGCAGCTTGGCATCGACGGAAAAATGCTCCTCCATCTCTTTCCCGATCCAGCGACGCAGGGACGACTGCGTTTCACCCGCGTTCTGTCCGCACCCATGGCAGAACTCCCCCACTAGCTGCGCACCGCAGTTAAGACAGCGCGGGTTCCCTTTGTCATCAGACGTTCCATCCGGGATAGGCTCTGACATTGGAAGTTCCCGAGGGCTACCCATTCACGAGCACCCGAGGAGGGTAGGAACGGCGCCTTGTACGAGCTAGTCGCACCCTGCGCGCCAGGCTCGGCGGATAGCGGCTCAGCAGGCCCGGTATCCTATTTGAGGAAGCCGAGGAGCAGAGCATTGAATGCCTCCGGCACGTCCTGGTTGACCAGATGCCTCCCTCCCGCAAGGCGCACGACGCGCACCTGCGGCACCTCCGCCTCCACGCGCGCCGCGACTGCAAGGTGGTCCGGAGTGTCGCCCTCACCTACGATGAGCATGCGCGGCATGGTGAGCGCGCGCAACCGCGCTCGCCCCGCTTCGTGCGTCAGCGGCGGCGCGGCGCCGGGTGGGATCGGCACCCCCGGCGGCGGCCCGCTCGTGGAGACGAGCGCCAGCTTGCTCACGCGCTCCGGATGGGTGGCGGCGAAGTCCAGAGCGACGCCTGCCCCCATGGAGATGCCCACGAGGGAGGCCCGCTCGATGCCGAGATGGTCCAGCAGCAGGCGCAGGTCCTCGGTGGTGGAGTAGGGTCCTGCAGGTGCGGTGGAGCGGCCATGTCCACGCGCGTCGTAGCGGACGAGGCGGAAGGAGCGGGCGAGGGGACCGGCCTGCGAATCCCACATGGTGAGGTCTCGGCCCCCCGCATGGAGGAGCACCAGCGGCGGGCCGCTGCCTCGCACGTCGTAGTAGAGAGTACCACGCTCGACCGTCACTCGCCCGGTGTCGGACGCGAGCGGCTCCGCGCCGGAGGCTGATCCGGTGCCCGCATGCGGGGCACAGGCCGCAAGGAGGGTGCAGGTAGCACCCACGACCAACGAGAGAAGCGCGCACATAGCGATGTTCTCCACTTAAAGCTGCTTAACACCAAGTTAGCGGCGTCCGGGCTGCACCTCCGCTACCCTTCAGTTGCCTGTCTCCAGACCCCGGCGTCCACTGCAACGCTTTATTCGGAAAGCCGTGTCAGGCGGGGGGCTTAGCCGCATAAAGCGTGAGTAACTGCGTCGCGATCTGCGCAGTTGTCTCTTGGCGCAAGGCGTGATCGCGATCGCCCAGAGATTCCAAAATCTGAACGGCCATTCCGACTGCATTAATGCGCTCTAGTATCGCGACGTACTCCTTGGCTTGTTCCATTGTTGAGCGATAGATCACAAGAAACGTTGCGCCTATCAGGTTTACGAGTATCCCACTGCCGGCCGCAACGACGGCGGGCCCGATAGCTTGTGGCGAGTCGAACGCTTTTGACACTCCGTAGCCGATGAGTATGAAGCCTACGACCATTACAATGGAAGTAAGCCAGAAAATTGAGCGAACTTGGTTTAAATTCCGGTTCAAATAAGTTTCCAGCTTCACTCTTGCGAGCTCCCACGCAGCTTGCGGCTCGGTGGGGTTCTCGTGAAAGCGCCTCTCTACCTGCTCAATCTTTTGTTCCCGCTCGGAATAGTCGACCGCCTGCTGACGTGCATAGACCCCTATCCCGAGCAACGCTGCGACTGCGCCAATCCCGGCACCCACCGGTCCAGTGACGGACTTATTCAATACGTCGGCTTCGCCGAGCGCAACAACCAAGATAGCGATCAACGTGAGAGCGATTGCTACAGCCAGCGTCTTTCGGACAAAGCGACCACCTTTTCGCCATGCACGAATGAGTTGAACCGCGACCCCAAAGTAATTTGAGAACATCCTTTATAGGTTGGTTGGGCAGAGGCGGAAAACGGATGTGTGAAGATGTTGTCCGATGGACGGAACAGCAAGGAGAAAGTTCGGGCCAGTGGACTCAAAGGCCGGATTACGCGCGCAAGCTCCTTTGGGTAGAGAAGCGTGGCACTCAATAGTTTGCTGCAGAAGGCTAAGCAGTGGGTGAGGACCAGCGCCGTTCAAATAATCGAGTGAGGATGCACCGAATGCGGGTTTGGATTCTAACTTCAATATAGCTCAGCCGCGAGCGCTCGCGACGCGCGAGCCGAACGCACATCACGCAGATTCGGCCTAGCTACTGCCTCAAGTACCGGGTGCGAGCCAACTAGACCGTCCCGTGGTCTTCGGGTTGGATCTCCTCGATGAGCTGTTCGAGTTGATCGACTTGCTCCGGTGAAAGTAACTGAATGGCGTTAGGGTCCGACGCGGGGCCGGTGAGGATACCTGCAGCCGGGGGGAGCGGATGCCGGCTAGTTACCATCAGCCGAGCCAGACTCTCCATAGCCGCGGGCTCGACATTTACAATCTGGAGCTGTTGTGGTGAGTATGTCAGAATTGGCTGGGCACGATCCTGCTCCGGTCCCTTGATGACGTATCGTCCGACCACTGCCAACACACACAGGGCGAACAGTCCACAAGCTATGTACGCTACCACCTCGTACTTGTCCGCAGCGAGGCCAAAGAGCACAATTGCGCTGATGCTTAACGCAAAGATAAGCGCATGACTTGACCGGAGGATGCCCTGCAGCGCCATTCTGACATAGCCGCTGCTATTCGATGGTGATTGAGCCATCTTCCGCAATTTCCGGGTTGAAGGATTCCCACGGTGATTTGTGGTAAAGAGTGAACAAACGGATAATGCGACGCGCGCTCGCACCAAATTGGACAGTGCTATTTGCGAATGTGCAAGAGTAAACAGAAAACAACCCAGTTTCTGTGACAAGCGTGCAGTTGTGGAAGCAGCAATTGGTGAACGTGTACCCATCCAAATATAGCGTCTGTCCCTTGTAATACCTGTCGCGAATATTTTTAGCGAGCGCTCCAAGAATAGCTTGGAATGCGGGATTTGGCTCTGATACCGCCTGCCCAGATTCCTGATTCTGTCTCGCCTGCTCGATTCTCTGGAGAGCCAACCGAGCCGCAGCTCGTAATTGCTCGTGGCGTTCCTGCTGATCTTCCGCCATTCAGCTTCCTCCGGTGGCGATTGAGGCACTTTTCAACCAAAGAGCACCATCTTGAACGGAACGGTAGTGGGGGCTCCGCCTGCCTGCAAGTGCGGTGACTGCGAGTGCGGTGACTTGCATAGCTTTGCTTGGGCCCCAGAAGTCTGCGCAATTGCAGATTGCGGATAAAACCCTCTAGCTGATCGGAGTTTTGAGCACCGCTGATCTGCAAGAAGGAGGGCACGTATCCAATACCCTCACCCTTTTTAACTAGTGTCCATCCGGAAACTCGGAAGCGAGGCGGGGGCAAAGAGATGACGGCGCACCCGGGTGTGTTGGATCTCGCGCGGAAGGCGTAGGTTTGGGTTGCGAAGCTCAAACCACCTTACGCGGAGCACACTCGAATGCGCC
>DASVQP010000108.1 GCA_036389135.1 Longimicrobium sp. | reverse complement strand
GCACCGGAAGACGGTTCAGCGGGCGGCCGGATCGCGCTCGGCTGGCCCGCCGGATCGGCCGGGCGTCTGCAACAAGTCAAGCGTGGATAGCCGCATGGATGTGATCGAAAAGCTCTCGCCGGAAGAAATCCGCCGCCAGGCCGAAGCCCTCGGCCCGTGGTTCCACAACCTCCAGCTGGATGGCGTGGCGACCGCGCCGGACCACTTTCTGGGCAACTACCCGGCCGTCAAGTGGGCGAACTTCTCCGCCGCGATCCCCCAGGATCTCACGGGCAAGAGCGTGCTCGACATCGGCTGCAACGGCGGCTTCTACGCGCTGGAGATGAAGCGGCGGGGCGCCGACCGCGTGCTCGCGGTCGACTACGACGACGTCTACCTGAACCAGGCCCGCTTCGCCGCCGAGGTGACCGGGCTCGACGTCGAGTTCCGCCGGCTCGAGGTCTACGACGTCGCCGCGCTCGGCGAGCGGTTCGACCTCGTGATCTTCATGGGCGTGCTCTACCATCTGCGCCACCCGCTCCTTGCGCTCGACCTGCTGCGCGAGCACGTGGTGGGCGACCTGATGCTCTTTCAGAGCATGCTGCGCGGGTCCAAGGAGGTGGAGCCGGTGGCGGCGGACTACGACTTCCAGGAGGAGGCGCACTTCGACCGGCCGGGGTACCCGAAGATGCACTTCATTGAGCACCGCTACGCGCACGACCCCACCAACTGGTGGGCTCCCAACCGCGCCTGCGCCGAGGCGATGCTGCGCAGCTCCGGTTTCGAGATCGTGCAGCAGGCGGAGGACGAGGTCTTCCTCTGCCGCCGCGCCGAGATCATCGACGGCGAGCCGCGGGCGGTGTACCCGGCGCGGTAAGAGGACCCCCACCCCCGCTCGTGAACTCGCGGCCCCTCCCCCGATAACTACCTGGGGGAGGGGCGTTTCGCGTGCATTCGCCTGACCTGCTGAGGACCGTTCCGCTGCGTCATTGGTAGGGGCGGACCTGCGTGTCCGCCCACCCTTGCACTGCCTCGATCCGTGCCATGCCGCACCGATCCCTGCCTGGCACGGTACCGATCCCACGTCCGGACACCTCGCGCGTTTCGCGGCTAATCCGTCGTTCATGTATGTCTTGCAACCTTTCCGGGCCGGCTTCCGTCCTATATCGCGAGCACCACGATGTGCTCCTGAAATCTGAAACCCGAATGGAGGTTGTAATGTCCGCCAAGATCGCCAGCGTCGTCCGCTACCTGTTCGTATCCACCATGGTTACCGGCCTGATCGTCGCCGGGCTTGATTCGGCGTCCGGGAGCGAGGAGCGCCTCGGTCTGACCGAGTGCGGCTGGGAGGGGAATCCCTGCGAGCTCGCCCCGCTGGTGGTGAAGGCCCCGCGCGCGCAGGACGCCGCCCCGCAGGATGGTGCCAGCGAGACGCTGATTGCGCAGCGCTGACGCCTGGCGAAGCCTCCGGCGCCGCTCCGCGGCGCGGCGCGAGGATCGTCCACGATGAACGGCCCCCTCCGGTTTCCGGCGGGGGCCGTTTCGTGCGTCTTTACCGCCGGATGACACCCAAACCAGGTGCGGCGTGATGGAGCGCGTGCTGATCGCGGGGTGCGGCTACGTGGGGTCGGCGCTGGCGGCGCGCCTCGCCGCGGACGGGGACGAGGTGTGGGGGATGCGCCGCTCGCCCGCCGGCCTCACCGCGGGTGTGCGCCCCTTTGCCGCGGACCTGCGCGACCGGACGACGCTGGTGGGGCTGCCGAAGGGGCTCACCACCGTCTTCTACACGGCGGCGGCGGATGGGGGATCGGAGGACGACTACCGGGCGGTGTACGTGGACGGCCCGCGCAACCTGCTGGCGGCGCTCGAGGCGCAGGGGCAGCGGCCACGACGCGTGATCTTCACCTCCAGCACCAGCGCGTACGGCCAGTCCGGCGGCGAGTGGGTGGACGAGGAATCGCCCGCGGAGCCCGCCGGCTTTCGCGGGCGGACGATGCTGGATGGCGAGTCGATCGTCCTCGGCGGCCCGTTCCGCGGCGTGGTGCTGCGGCTGGGCGGGATCTACGGCCCCGGCCGCACGAGCTACATCGACCGCGTGCGCTCTGGCGCCGCCGAGTGCCCGGCCGTCACCACGTACACCAACCGCATCCACCGCGACGACTGCGCCGGCGCGCTTCGCCACCTGATGCACCTCCCCTCGCCCGAATCCATCTACATCGGCGTGGACCGCGAGCCGGCGGACAGCTGCGAGGTCCTGCACTGGCTCGCGGCTACGCTGGCGCAGCCTGCGCCCCGCCGCGCCGAAGTCGCCGTCCCTCCACGCAGCAACAAGCGCTGCCGCAGCGACCGGCTCGCATCCTCCGGCTACACCTTCCGCTACCCCACCTACCGCGAAGGCTTCACCACGCTGCTCTGACCGCGGCCGCCCCTACCGCGGGTGCGGTCAGGATTCAGTCGCTGGCGAAATCCTTCTTCAGAAGCGAGATCTGGGCGGTGTGCGCCAGGTTGTGCTGCACGATGCCGTGAAGGAGGACGTAGTACGTCACGCCGCTCCCCAGCGGGGCATCGCGTGCTTCGCCGAGGATCTCGCCGAGAGCGTCCGCGGGGAAGCGCTCCACTTCGGTGAGCAACTCGCGATGTGCGGCTTCCAGGCGCTCCACCGCCTCGCGCCACGCGGCGTCGGTCGGTGCGGGCGCGGCGGGCCAGTCGCCGTCTTCGGGCTCGCGCGCGACGCGGGTGCGCAGGCGGCGGAGGACCTCGCGCTGCCAGCTCGTCATGTGAAGCACGATCTCCCAGATGCTGTGCGCGCGCGCGATGGGGCGCCGCGATGCCTCTTCGGCCGTCACGCCGCGCAGCACCTTCATCGTCGAAGCGCCGTACCACGCGTCGCCGTCGTGCGCGCGGGCGAGCTGGTCGGCGATGGCGCGGATCTCGTTCATGCTCAGCCGGGTTCGAGGGAGGTGAAGACGATCATCCCGCAGAAGGCCATCAGCATCACCACCGTAATGACCGCGTGGAAGCGCGGGTGGCGGACCAGCGCGCCGCTCAGCATCAACAGGAGGAAGGCGGCTTCAAAGGGGCGGTCCTCGGTGAGCAGCGGCGCGCCCTGCACGGCGACGTTACGCACCAAGTTGGCCGCCACCGCCGCCGCGCCCACCCCAAAGAACCAGGGCCGCACCGAATAGTAGTGGTCGTACATCGACACCGTCGCCAGGTCGTCGTCGAAGTCGGGGAAGACCAGCACCGCCATCAGGTACAGGAGGATGGGGGCGAGCAGGAAGACCAGGAACGAGAAGAAGTTGCCGAGGATCGCCTCGTCGTAATCGTAGGTGGACCACCAGAACTGGATGTGCGCCAGGAAGGCGACCGCCGCGGTCACCAGCGACACCCAGTAGATCCTCACCCGCGCGCGCGCCACGATCAGCCGCGCGACGCTGGAGAGGAGGTGGGAGAGTCCCATCCCGATGATGATGGAGACGAGGACGGAGAGGTATTCGGCTTTGTTCATCGTGCGGATGTGGGAGGCTGGGCGTTCGCCCAGGGTACGCGTCCGCCCCCTCCCGCGCAACGATCCTGGAGCCCGGACGCGTGAAGCCCCTCCCCCCCAAAGGTGCGGGGGAGGGGCTTCCAGCTGAGCAATCCGGCGGCTTCAGCCTTCCGGCGGACGATTCGGAATCGGGTTGCCGTCGGCGTCCAGGGGCCGCTTAGACAGGTCCTCGCCCGTGTACTCGGCGTCCAGCATCTTCTGAAGCCAGCTCCGCAGGCGATCCGCGGAGGCGGGGACCTCGTCGGGGTGCCGCTTCGCGAGCTCCACGAGCTTTTCGATCTCCGCGCGGGCCTCGGCGTGGCCCTCGGGGAGCATCTCGCTCAGCGGCGGGAGCGGCTTCGGCGTGCCGTACGGCGGTCCCTTCTCAGCCACGTACCCCCACGGGTTTTTTGCCAGGTAGTAGAGCGCAAGCGGTCGCCTGGTGCTGCGGTCCGGCTTGCCTCGGCCGCGGCGGAAGTTGCGGATCGTTTCCGGCGAGAGTTCATCTTCTCCCGTAAGCTCGGCCACCGCAGCCGCAACGGTGCGGAGCGAGCGCTGTTCGCGGTACCAGGCACGAAGAACATCCACCGGAATGTCTTCCCAGCGGCGGCTGCGTTCATACCGCGCCGGCTGATCCGGCTGTCCACTATGACCATTATTTTGGTTGCTCATGGGAAATTGTAGTCGCCGCCATCCAGAGTTGCAAGAGTGGACGGGCATAGCGTGCGAACTCCGCCACCGGCCGCACGGGGAACGCGTCTCACGCGGAGGCGCGGAGGCGCGGAGGGAACTGCAACTGCTTGGCTCACACAGAGAGACGGAGACACAGAGAAAAGAACAGAAGAAGGAGGGAGTCTCGGTTTCTCTCTGTGGCTTTCCGTTCCTTCCGTGTCTCTGTGTGAAACTGCTGTTCGGATATATGGAACCGCCCCGGCCGTTGCGTGCACGGCCGGGGCGGTATTGCTTGGGTCGAGCGGATTACAGGTTCTCGGCGACCCAGTTCGTCATCATGGTATAGAGGTGCTGCGAGGTGATGCCGCCCGAGATGCCGTGGTTGCGGTTCGGGTACATCATGAAGTCGAACTGCTTGTTCGCCGCCTGCAGCGCGTTCACCAGCTGCGTCGAGTTCTGGAAGTGCACGTTGTCGTCGCCGGTGCCGTGCACCAGCAGGAAGCGTCCGCGCAGGCCCGCCGCGTTGCTCACCGGCGCGTTGCGGCGGTAGCCCTCGGCGTTCTCACGCGGGGTGCGCATGAAGCGCTCGGTGTAGATGGTGTCGTACAGGCTCCAGTCCACTACCGGCGCCACCGCGATCCCGGCCTTGAACGGGCTGCCGGGCGCGAACATCGCCGACGCCGTCATGAAGCCGCCGTAGCTCCACCCCCAGATGCCGATGCGGCTCGCGTCCACCCACGGCTGCGTTGCCAGGTAGCGCGCCGCCTGGATCTGGTCCGCGGTCTCGACGGCGCCGAGCTTCAGGTATGTGGCCTTCTTGAAGGCGCTGCCGCGCGCGCCGGTGCCGCGGTTGTCCACGCTCACCACCACGTAGCCGCGCTGCGCCAGCATCTGGTGCCACAGGTAGCGCGTGCCGCCCCACGAGTTCATCACCGTCTGCGAGCCGGGGCCGCCGTACACGTACATCAGCACCGGGTACTTCCTGCTGGCGTCGAAGTTGGCGGGCTTGATCGTCCACCCGCGCAGCTCCGTGCCGTCGGGCGTGCGGAAGGAGAAGAATTCGGGCTTGCGGATTCCGAGCGACGCCACCGTCTGGCGGACGCGCGCGTTGTCCACCAGGGTGCGCACCACGGCGCCGTCGCCGGTGTTGTGCAGGCGGATCACCGGCGGAGTGCCCGCGCTGGAGTAGGTGTCCAGGAAGTACGGCGAGCCGGTGGAGATGCGCGCCGCGTGCGTGCCCGGCTCGCGGGTGACCTGCTGCTGCCCCGTGCCGTCCAGCTTCACGCGGAAGAGCTGCGTCTGCTCGGGCGTGGGTGCGTGGGCGCCGAAGTAGACGCGGCCGCCCGGCTCGTCCACCGCGGTGATGCTGGTGACGTCCCACTGCCCGCGCGTGATCTGGCGGACGTTGCGCCCGTCGCGGCTCACCAGGTACAGGTGGTTGAAGCCGTCGCGCTCGCTGGTGAAGAGGAAGTCGCGCCCCCCGTTCACCCAGTGGAAGTCGTCGTCCACCTCCACCCACGCGGGATCGGTGTCGGTGAAGACGGTGCGGCTGGCGCCCGTGCGCGCGTCGGCCAGCATCACCTCCAGGCGGTTCTGGTGCCGGTTCAGGCGCTGGATCACGATCTCGTTGGGCGACTCGGCCCACTCCATCCGCGCCAGGTACACCTCGGGGTCGTTCCCCGTGTCCACCCAGCGCGGCGCCCCGCCCGCGACCTCCACCACGCCAACCTTTGCGATGGCGTTGGGGGAGCCCGCCTTGGGGTAGCGCAGGCTGACGACGCGCGAGTAGGCGCTGTCCGTCTCGTTGATCCAGTTGAAGGTCTGCTCGCGGCTGGCATCCAGGCGCCAGAAAGCGATGCGCGCCCCGTCCGGGCTCCAGCGCCACCCGTCCTGCAGCCCCAGCTCTTCCTCGTACACCCAGTCAAAGGTGCCGTTGATGATCTGGTCGCTCCCGTCGCTCGTCAGCCGCGACTCCCGCCCCGTGGCCAGGTCGGTGACGTAGATGTCGTGGTCGCGCACGAAGCCCACGCGCCGCGCATCCGGCGAGAGCTTGGCGAACATCTGCCACCCCGGCCGCGTGGAGGCGGGGGTCAGCCGTCCCGTGTCCAGATCGTAGACGTAGTAGATCCCCTTGGTGTTCTCGCGCCACACCGGCTGCGAGTTGGTGTAGAGGAGCAGCTTCCGCTCGTCCGGGGTCCAGCTGTAATCCTCGATCTCGATGGGCTTCTGCTGGCCCGCCGGCACCAGTCTGGAGCCGTCCACCAGGCGCGTCTTCGTGCCGGTGCGCGCGTCCTCGGCCACCAGGTCCGTGGTCCCGTCCGCGCGGGCGTCCACATACGAGTAGCGCTGCCCGTCGCGCATCCACTGGAGGGCAGGGAGCCCCTCCGTCCGGAAGTCGCGGCCGGCGAAGATGCGCTCCACCGAGAGCGTCTGCTGCGCCTGCGCGGGCGCGAGCGCGGCGAGCGCAAAGATCCCGGCTGCGATGGCCGGGCGGGCCCGTGTCAGCATGTATTCCTTGCTCGGGTTGGGTTCGTTCGGGAGTGGCGTCACATGATGCCGCTTGGTACGGCGCCGCGCCAGAGAGGTTCCGGGGGGATGCTGAAATTTTAACATCGACGGGTGCGTGAGTACGTGAGGGCGTTAGGGCGCTGGTCAGACCAGCTCGACCTTGAGTGTGCGGCCGACCGCGCGGGCTGCCCTCTGAAGGGTATCGAGCTGCACCTTGTTGTTGTTCGGATCGAGGAGTCTGTCCACCTGCGTACGGCTCGTGTGCATCCGCTCGGCCATCCCCACCTTGCTGATGCCGTTCGCCTTCATCGCCTGCTCGATCTGCCACGCGAGAACCCGCTTCTGGGCGAGGAGCTCGACCTCGTCGCGGAGACCCTCCTCTTCAAGAAAACTCTCGAACGAACTACCGATGTGTGGATTGGTCATAGTTCCATCTCACGTTTGCGTTTCCGAGCGAGTTCCGGTTCCTCTTTCGGCGTCTTCTCAGACTTCTTGATGAAGCCGTGCAGCAGTACCATTTGGCCATCGGCAAAGCAGAAGAGTACACGCGCTGTCCGCTTGTCTTCGAGGTCGCTGCGCACCTCCAGCAGGCCACCGCCCATCGCGCGGCATGTGGGCATCCCGACGGGCCAGCCGAATTCGACCATGGCGATGTCGGTTCCGATTGTCCTCCGGTCCTCCCTGCTCAAGCTCTGAAACCAATCCCGCACCGGCTCCACACCAGTCCGGCTCTTCCAGAAGCGCGCGGGGACCCGCTTGCGGTCGTCGGCCATTCGGCACCTCCGTACTGCCAAATGTACCTTGTGAGGTGCAGCTGTGTCAAGTCGGATCGCCGGTGGTGCGGCTTCCGCGATGTCACCCCCACGCGTATCGGCATCCCACGCTGTTGCGGCTCCGGGCGAGCGCTTATCTTCGCAGAACCACCCCTGTTCTACGCCTCCCCTCCCATACGGACACGCATGCACACCCACGCTTCAGGCGCGGCACTCCCGGACAACGATCCCGGACCCGGTACGGACCGGCTGCAGCGGCAGCTCGGGCTGTGGAGCGCCATGGCGGTGCTGGTGGGGTCGACGATCGGGAGCGGGATCTTTCGCGTGCCCAGCACCATCGCCGGCGAGGTGGGGACGGTGGGGGCGATGGCGATGCTCTGGATCCTCGGCGCGCTGATCGCCCTCTTCGGCGCGCTGACGCTGGCGGAGCTGGCGGCGCTCTTTCCGCGCTCCGGCGGGATCTACGTCTTCCTGCGCGAGGCGTACGGGCCACTCCCCGCCTTCCTCTTCGGGTGGACGGAGATGCTGGTGATCCGGCCGTCCGCGCTGGGCGGAATCGCGATGCTCTTCGCGGAGTACGTGCAGACCTTTGTGCCCATCACCGAGGGGCAGGTGCGGCTCGTGGCGATGGCGGCGATCGTGACGCTGGCTACCGCCAACATCGTGTCGCTGAAGTTCGGGGCGCTGGTGCAGAACGCGTCCACCGCGGCCAAGGCGGCGACGCTGGTGGGTCTCGCGGTGACGGCGTTCGTGGTGGGCGACTACGCGGGCGGGAGCTTCGCGCAGCCGATCCTCTGGTCGCCGACGAGCTGGGGCGGGTTCGGGATCGCGCTGGTGGCGGTGATGTGGGCGTACGACGGGTGGGCGGACCTGACGTTCATGGCAGGCGAGGTCAAGGACCCGAGCCGCAACCTGCCGCGGGCCCTGCTGGGGGGCACCGCCGCGGTCGTGGTCATCTACCTGGTGGTGAACGCCGCGTACCTGTACGTCCTCCCGTCGGCGGAGATGCCCGGGAAGCCGCTGGTGGCGGCGGATGCGGCGCGCACGCTCTTCGGGCAGGCGGGGGCGTCGATCGTCGCGGCGATGGTGATGCTCTCCGCTTTCGGGGCGCTGAACGGCTCCACAATGACGGGGCCGCGCATCTTCTACGCGATGGCGGAGGACGGGCTCTTCTTTCGTCCCATCGCCGCGGTGCACCCGCGCTTCCGCACGCCATACGCGGCAATCACGATGGCGGCCGTGCTGGGGATCGGCTACGTCTCGTTCCGCAACTTCGAGCAGCTGGCGGACGCCTTCATCCTGGGAATCTGGCCGTTCTACGCGCTGGCGGTGCTCGCCGTCTTCACGCTGCGCCGCTCGCGGCCCGACCTCGAGCGCCCGTACCGCACCTGGGGCTACCCGGTGGTTCCCATCGTCTTCCTCCTCGCCTCGGTGGCGATGCTGCTCAACGCCGCCATCCGCGAGACGGGGTCGACGCTGTTCGGGTTCGGGATCATCCTGCTGGGGATCCCGGTGTTCTTCATCTGGCAGGGAGTGAGGCGGCGGGAGGCGGGGGGCACCGGCGGATGGGGCGCCGGGGGCGGAGGCGCCGGGGGCGGAGGCGCCGGGGGCTGAAGCCCCCGGCTGGAACCACGGGAAGACCGCTGAAGCGGTCTCGCGGGCCGCGGCGGTGGTGACGAAATCGAGGTCCGTCGGTGCGGAGACGCGCTGGCGGGCTTCGTGTTGATGCGGTCAGCGGGAGAGGATGCGGAGGCCGAAGGCGCAGAATTCGGTGCGGCAGCCGGCCATGGTGACGGAGAGGAGGTGGGGGCCGGTGGCGTCGGCGACGAAGGTGAGGACGGGGCGGGCGTCGGCCTCCACGTCTTCGGCCAGGACCTCCGCGGCGTCGGCGGCGAAGGCGCGCAGGTCGAGGTCGTCGCAGGCGGGGCCGCAGCCGGCCACCACGCTGTAGCGGCGGCCCGCGCGCAGGTTCAGCTCCAGGCGCACGGAGCCGCCGCGCGGGAGCTCGCCAATCAGCGAGGCGCGGCCGATGGCCCGCGCGTCGGGGACGAAGCCGCGAGAGGCGATGGCCCGCGCCGCCGTGTCCAGCTCGGCCAGGATCGCCTGGCGCGGGGTCTGGGCGGCGGCGGGGAGCGCGGCGAATGCGGCGGCGAACAGCGCGGCCAGGGGTGCGCGAGTCATGGAAGCGGGGCAGGGGGTGGAGCGCGGGCGAGTGGGGAACGCTAACCCCCCGATTCCACGCGCGGCAAGGGGCGCGCTTCCTTGCGCGGTACCACGCGCGCGCTACGTTTCGCCGTGAACCCATTCCGGAGGATGACCGAATGAAGCGCTGGTCCCCCACGCTGGTCGGCGCGCTGCTCGGGCTAGGGGCCGCGGCCCCGGCCGCGCACGCGCAGGACCCCGCCGCATCCGCCGGCGCCATGGCGGCACGGCGGGCGGTCCCCAACCCGATCGTGATCCCGCGCGACTTCCAGCGCGCCGTCGCCCGCGGGACGCGCACCAGCACCGGCGCGCCCGGGCCGCGCTACTGGCAGCAGCGCGCCGACTATCGCATCCGCGCCACCGTGGACGCGGCGGCGAAGACGCTCACCGGCAGCGAGACCATCACCTACCACAACCGCTCGCCAGACACGCTGCGCGTGGTGTGGCTGCAGCTGATGCAGAACGTCCATCAGCCCGAGGCGCCGCGCAACGAGGAGGCCGAGGTCACCGGCGGCTACCGCTTCACGCGCGTGGCGGCGGGCGGGCAGCCGGTGCGCGAGAGCGAGGACCTGCGCTCCGGCTCCGGCTACTCCATCGACTTCACGCGCATGGCCATCCGCCCCGCGAGCCCCGTGCTCCCGGGCGACTCCGTGCGCCTGGAGCTGGATTGGAGCTACAAGATTCCGCAGGCCGGCGCCGGGGCGCGGATGGGGCACAGCCGCGACAACCTGCTGTACCTGGCCTACTGGTACCCGCAGATGGCGGTGTACGACGACGTCGGCGGCTGGCAGACCGACCCGTTCCTGGGCGGCGCCGAGTTCTACATGGGGTACGGCAGCTACGAGTACACCGTCGACGCGCCCGAGGGTTGGGTGGTGATGGGTACCGGCAACCTCGCCAACCCCGAGCGGGTGCTTCCGGCCGACGTGCTCCAGCGCTGGCGTCGCGCGGCGCAGAGCGACTCGACGGTGCACGTGCTGGGCGCGGGCGGCTTCGGGGCGGGGAAGGCCACGCTGCGCGGCGCCAACGGCCGCCTGCAGTGGACCTTTCGGGCGGACAGCGTGCGCGACGTGGCGTTCAGCATGACGCGCGAGTCCAACTGGGACGCGGCGCGCACCCCCGTCGGCGACCGCAACGGCGACGGGCGCACGGACTACGTCCTCATCCAGTCGCTCTGGCGCTCGACGGCGCCGCGCTGGGCGAATTCGGTGAAGTACTCGCAGCAGTCCATCACCCACCACTCCGAGTTCACGGGGGTGCGCTACCCGTGGCCGCACATGACCGCGGTGGAGGGGGAGGACATCATGGGCGGCGGGATGGAGTACCCCATGATGACGCTGATCGGCCCGTA
Source organism: Longimicrobium sp. (assembly GCA_036389135.1). Taxonomy (NCBI): domain Bacteria; kingdom Pseudomonadati; phylum Gemmatimonadota; class Longimicrobiia; order Longimicrobiales; family Longimicrobiaceae; genus Longimicrobium; species Longimicrobium sp. Next base: position 27,222 of record DASVQP010000108.1, on the reverse strand, counting down.
CAGCGCCCAGGGCGACACGGCGCTCTACAACGTGACGGCGCACGAGCTCGGCCACATGTGGTTCCCCATGATCATCGGGGTGGACGAGCGGCGCTACGGGTGGATGGACGAGGGGACCACCAACTTCAACGAGAACGAGGCGCACAACGACTTTTTCCGCGGCGCCCCCAACGCGCACCAGCGGGAGCAGGCGCAGTACGTCAACTTCGTGAACAGCGTCGGCGACCCGGAACTGCTCCGATGGACGGACCTGCAGCAGCCGAACCTGGGCGGCTTCGCCACCTACACCAAGCCCGCCACGCTGCTCTCGGCGCTGCGGGCCGTGCTCGGCGAGGAGACCTTCCTGCGCACCTACCGCGACTACGCCCGCACCTGGGCCTTCAAGCACCCGAAGCCGTGGGACTTCTTCAACGCCTTCAACGCGGGTGCCGGGCGCAACCTGGATTGGTTCTGGTCCACCTGGTACAAGGAGGCGTGGACGCTGGATCAGGCGGTAGGCAGCGTTACAAGTAGTGGCGCTAGCACAGTTATAACGGTCGAGGACCGCGGCAGCGCGCCGATGCCGGCCCGCCTGCTGGTCACGCGGCAGGACGGCACCACGGAGCGGCGCGAGGTGCCGGTGGAGACGTGGCTCGGCGGCGCGCGCACCGCCACGGTGAGCGTGCCTTCTGGCAGCTCGCCGGTGGTGCGGGTGGAGATCGATCCCACCAGCTCCTTCCCCGATGTGGACCGCGCGAACAACGTCTGGACGCGCTGATCGAGAACAGCAGCCTCACACAGAGGCACAGAGGGAACTACAAGGACAGCAGAAGGGGGTTCTCTGTTGCCTTGTACTTCCCTCTGTGTTCTCTGTGTGAGGCTTTCTCTTTCAGGCACCCGCGATGCGGCGGACTCCGTCGATCAGGCGGTCGACGTCTTCGAGGGTGGTGTAGGGCGCGAGGCCGGCGCGGATCAGACCGCCGCAGTCGTCCAGGGCCAGGCGCTCGCAGACGGTGGTCGCGTAGAAGTTGCCGTTCCACACGAAGACGCCCTCCTCGCCCAGCCGCTTCGCCACCTCGTCCGGGGAGGCGCCGGGGACGGTGAAGCCGAGGGTGGGGGTGCGCGGCTGCCCGTCCGGTACGCCGTAGACGCGCGTGCCGGGGATGGAGCGAATCCCGGAGATCATCCGGTCGAAGAGCTCGCGTTCGTGCGCCTCGATCAGCTCGAATGCCCGGTCCAGCGCGGTGCGGCGGTCGTCGCCGCCCGCGAGGCTCGCGATCCAGTCCACGGCCGCGGCGGCGCCGACGATCCCCTCGTGGTTCTGCGTCCCGGTCTCCCAGCGCTCCGGGGCCTCGTCGGAGGCGGGGGGCACCTTGTACGGCGTGAGGCGCTCCAGGTGCTCGCGGCGGCCCCACAGGATGCCGACGTGCGGGCCAAAGAACTTGTAGGCGGAGCAGGCGAGGAAGTCGCACCCCAGCGCCTGCACGTCGATGCGGCGGTGCGGGGCAAGGTGCACCGCGTCCACGAAGCTGATCGCCCCCACGGCCCGCGCCATCGCCGTCACCCGCGCGACGTCGTTGATGGTCCCTACCGCATTCGATGCTCCCCCCACCGCCACCAGCTTCGTCCTCGGGCCGATCGCCTGCTCCATGGCCTCGTAGTCCAGCTGCATGGTCTCGGGGATGAAGGGGACGGTGCGCACCGTCACCGCGCGATCCTCGGCCATGCGGCGCCAGGGGGCCTGGTTCGCCTGGTGGTCCAGCTCGGTGACCACGATCTCGTCGCCCTGCGTCAGCTCGCGACCGAGGGAGCGCGACAGGTGGAAGGCGAGCGTGGTCATGTTGCCGCCGAATACGATCTCGCGGGGCGAGCCGGCGCACAGGAAGTCGGCGAACGCCTCGCGCGCGGCCGTCATCGCCGCATCCGTCTCTTCGCTGGTGCGGAAGTGGCCGTGCGTGTTGGCGTTGTGCAGCGTCAGGTACTGCACCACCGCTGCGGCGACCTCCTGCGGCACCTGGCTTCCCCCCGGCCCGTCAAAGAACGCGATCGGCTTGCCCGCCACGCGCCGCGAGAACACCGGGAACGACGCGCGGACAGCGTCCGTGAACGAGTGTGAAGAGACGGCGTTCATCTGCTTGGTAGTGTTCGGTTTGTGATATACCGCATCAGGCGCTTTGCGAAGGAACCGAGTTCCGCCGCGCGATTCGCATCGGCGCAGATGCACGGGGTGCACCGCGGGCGCGTCAGAATGCCGGATGCGGGGCGCGTTGGCAATCGTGCGGGGGTGTGTGGGGCGGGCGGCGGAGGCGGGCAGGGCACGGGCAGCCACGTGGGGCGGGCCCACCAGGCGGCGGTGTGCGACGCCCGTGGTGGAGCGGGGGCAGGCACCGGCGTGATAAATCACGCCGGTGCGGCCGCATGAATATATATGCATGCGCCGTTATCCCCGCAGTTTGGAGGGCCCGCACAGATGCAAGCCGCCCCTCCCCCAGGTAGTTATTGGGGGAGGGGCAGCGAGGTGACGAGCGGGGGAGGGGGCCCTTACGACACCGCCCAGAACCCTTCCAGCGCCGCACCGTCCGGGCTTTCGCGGAGCTTCTCGAAGGCGCGGTTGCGGATCTGGCGGATGCGCTCGCGGGTCACGCCCAGGAGGGAACCGATCTCCTCCAGGGTGCGCTCCTCGCCCTCGTCCAGGCCGTAGTAGAGGTAGAGGATCTTGCGCTCGCGCTCCGTCAGGTACTTCTCGAACATCTTCTCGAGGAACTCGCGGCGTGCCTGCGCCTCCACCTCTTCCTCGATCTCGTCCGACTCGCTCCCGGCGAAGCGCTCCCCAAAGGAGGCGCTGTCGCGGTCGCCGCGGTCCAGCGGCGCATCCAGCGAGAGCTCGCTGGCGGCCACGCGGCGGAGGGCGCGGATCGTGTCCACCGGCTCCGCCATCTCGTCCGCGATCTCCTCGTCCGTGGGAGAGCGGCCGAGCGTCTGGGTCAGCGCCGTGTCCACGCGCGACAGGCGGACCAGGTTGGAGTTCTGGTTCAGCGGGATGCGCACCGAGCGGGTCTGCTCCGCGAGCGCCTGCAGAACCGTCTGGCGGATCCACCACACGGCGTAGGAGATGAACTTCACCCCCTTGTCCGGATCGAACTTCTTGACCGCCTTCAGCAACCCTTCGTTGCCGATGCACACCAGCTCGGCCAGCCCAAGGCCGCGGCCCTGGTACTTCTTAACGTACGAGATGACGAACCGCAGGTTGGCGGTTACCAGCCGCTCCGCGCAGGCTTTGTCGCCGGCGCGCGCGCGGTGGGCGAGTGCTCTCTCTTCCGCCGGATCATCGATCAGCGGGTACTTCTCCACGTCGTGCAGGTACTGGTCGAAGGAGTCGAGTGCCCGGGAGCTTAAGAACATGTAGACTCGTTCCTTTCAAAACAACGAAAGCAGCGACGCCTCGTTGGTGTTCGAGGCGTGCTGCTTTCTGGTGACGCCCTCTAGGGCTGTCTCTGCGAGAGTCCCTTCATAGCGGGCGAATCTATGTTGTCAATAGGGGATTGTAAACCCCCTCGTAACGAACGCGAGGGTACCGCCCCTAGCGGTTCACTCCGTCCACGGCCCAAGGGAATGCGCATTCCCTTACTCCGGCGCCGGCCCAAAGACCAGCGCGGCGTTGATTCCACCGAAGCCGAACGAGTTGGAGACGACGTAGCTCACCGGCCGTTCCGCGCCTTCGCCCGTGACGTACGGCAGGTCGCACCCTTCGCCCGGCGCGTCCAGGTTGAGGGTGGGCGGGATCCAGCCGCGCTGGATGACGAGGGCGCTGATGGCGGCCTCCACCGCCCCCGTGGCGCCCAGGCAGTGCGCGTGGTACCCCTTGGTGCCGCTCACCGCCACGCTGTCCGCGTGCTCGCCCAGTACGGTGCGGATCACGCGGCTCTCGGTGCTGTCGTTGAGCGGGGTGGACGATGCGTGGGCGTTGACCCAGTCCAGCTCCTCCGGCGCCACGCCGCCCACCTCCAGCGCGCGGCGCATGGCGCGCACCGCCTGGGCACCGTCGGGACGGGGCGCCGTCATGTGGTGCGCGTCGTTGGAGGTGCCGTACCCCAGCACCTCGGCGTAAATGCGCGCGCCACGGGCTTTTGCGTGCTCCAGCTCCTCCAGCACCAGCACCGCCGCCCCCTCACCCATCACGAAGCCGTCGCGCCCCGCGTCGAACGGGCGGGAGGCGCGCTGCGGGTCGTCGTTGCGGGTGGACATGGCGCGGATGATGGCGAAGGCGCCGTAGCAGAGCGGGGCCAGCGGCGCCTCCACCCCGCCGGAGAGCACCACCTCCGCCTCTCCGTCGCGGATCATCCGCCAGCCGTCGCCGATGGCGATGGCGCCGGACGCGCAGCTCATCCCGTTGGTGGAGTTGGGGCCGGTGAAGCCGAACTCGATGGCCACGTTGCACGACGCGGCGCCGTTGAACACCGCCAGCGCCAGCATGGGGTCCACGCCGCGCACGCCCTTGCCCACGTAGCTGGTGAACTGCGTTTCGCCGTACGCCACGCCGCCCAGCGCGCTCCCCATCTGCACGCCGACGCGCTCGGGGTCCTCGCCGGCCGGGTCCAGCGCGGCATCTTCCAGCGCCTGGCGCGATGCGGCCACGGAGAACTGCGCGTAGCGCTCCATGCGCCGCGCGCGGTTGCGCTCCATGTACGTCTCGGGATCGAAGTCGTCCACCTGCGCGGCGATGTGCGAGCGGAAGGGGGTCGGGTCGAAGCGGCTGATGCGCCGCACGGCCGACTCGCGCTTCCTGAGCCCCTCCCAAACCCCCTCCACCCCGGTGCCGATGGGTGTGATGGCCCCGATCCCCGTGATGACGACCCGCCGCGGCGCCGGACGCCGGTCTTCTGAACGCTGAATCATGTGCTCGCTGCCGAGGGGAGCCTCGCGATGAAACGACGGCGCGGGGCGGCCACCTTCTCCGTCCCGCGCATCCTGCTTTCCCGCTGTTACCCCGCACCCGGCGGTTCGTGCGTCACGGCGCTTCCACCGCCCTCTTGATCCCCGCCAGCGTGCGCGAGGCGACGTGGTGGATGAAGACCGGACCGATCACCGCGTCACCTATAACGCGCCGCGCACCGCCCAGAAGGGGCCAGCGGGGGCCCGTCGCCCATTCGTGCACGATCTTGACCCGCGTGGTGCCGTCCGGCAGGCCGGTGAAGCTCCACTCCACGTCCATCCCGGTGGTGATCCCGTCCACGTGGCGGTAGAGGACGACGGGGCGCGCCTCGTCCACGGTCATCTCGCTGACCCACCAGACGGGCCAGGGGAGCGGCCCGAAGTCGCGCCGCGCGGCCATCTCCACGCGCCCGGTGCCGAAGCCTTCCTTGCGCTGGAAGCGGACCCGGTGGTAGTGCGGGAGCCACTCCGGCCACCGCTCCACGTCCGCGCCGAAGCGGAAGCAGCGCTCCGGCGTGGCGTTCATCACGATCTCGTCGACGGTCAGCACGTCAGCGCGGGATGAAGTCGGTGTCGTCCGCGATTCCGCGGCAGAAGGCGGCCATCAGGCGGATGACGGCCTCCACGTCGTCCAGCGACACGATCTCGTTGGGCGAGTGCATGTAGCGGTTGGGGATGGAGATGACCCCCGTGGGGATGCCGCCGCGCTGGAGGTAGACCGCGTCCGCATCGGTGGAGGTGAACTTGGGCGAAGCCTGGATGGTGTAGGGGATTCCCTCGCTCTCCGCCGTCTCCGCCAGCCGCTCGAAGACCATGGCGTGGATCGCCGAGCCGCGCCCCAGCACCGGGCCGCTCCCCAGCTTGTGCTCGCCCACCTGCTTCTTTTCGATCCCCGGCGCATCGGTGCTGAAGGTGACGTCCACCACGAGCGCCACCTGCGGATCGAGCTGGTACGCGCAGGAGCGCGCCCCGCCGCCGTGGTAGCCGATCTCCTCCTGCGTCGTCGCGACGGCCGTCACCTCGGACCGCAGTCCGTCAGCGTCGCGCGCAAGTTCGCGGAGCGCCTCCAGCACCACGAAGGCGCCGATGCGGTTGTCGATGGCGCGCGAGGCGATCAGCCCGTTCCCCAGCTCCACCAGGCGCGCGTCCACCACGCCGGGGTCGCCCACGCGGATGCCGCGCGCGGTTGCGTCGTCGCGGTCGCGCGCGCCGACGTCCACCCACAGCTCGTTGAGCTTGGAAGCCTTCTCCTTCTCCTCCGGCTTCATCAGGTGGATCGGCTTCTTGCCGACCACCCCCAGCACGTCGCCGCGGCGGGTGAGGAAGCGGATGCGCTGCCCCACGAGCACCTGCGGGTCCCATCCGCCGATCCCGTCGATGTAGAGGAAGCCCTCCTCATCCACGTGCGTCACCATCACGCCGATCTCGTCGATGTGGCCCGCGAGCATCACGCGGGGCCCCGCGCCGCCTACCGACGCCAGCGAGTTGCCGTGCACGTCGGAGGTGACGCGCGCGCCGGTGGACTCGGCCTCGGCGCGCCACACGCGCGCGGCCGCAGTCTCGAAGCCGGAGGGGCCCGGAGCGTCCAGCAGCCGTTTGAGGAACTCGAAGGTATGGTCTTCCATTTTGGTCTTGGAATGAAGGGTCAGCGGCGCTCGGGGTCGTTCGCGGCCTCGGCCGCGCGGCGTGCTACCTCGGGAGTGTAGGCGTGGTAGAGGTGCTTGACCAGCACTTCCTCCGCGTACACCTCGGGGGGGAGATCTTCCAGCGCCGCGAGCGCGCGCAGGGCCTCGGCCTGGCGCGGCGTCAACTGGAGAATGATCGGCTCACGGAGCATCGGTTCTCACCTCGTATGAAGGCTGCAAACGGGCGCATCGCCCGCCAGGCGTTGCGTTCCCGATGCGGAAGCACCGCGCCGACTACGGCGATCTCCCCCCTCTCCCAGCAGTTTGGGAGCGGGGGGCCGGGGGGGTGAGGGAACCGCCCTCACGGCATCCCATCCCGGAGCTGTTCCGCGTCGTCGACGGTGGAGTAGAGCTCCAGGAAGCCGGTGAGGATGCGGTGCGTGATCCCCCACACCAGGTGCCCACGGGCGCCGTACGCGGGAAAGGACATCACCGTGCCGTCGCCCATCTCATGCAGGTACTCGGCGGCGGCGCCGGGCTCGGACAGCTCGGTGAGCGTCACCCAGATGGCCAGCGCCACCTCCTCGTTCGGCTCCGCATCGGTGCCGGCGGGGACCGCGAAGACGAAGGGCGCCACGGTGATGCGCGGCGCGCGGTCGCTCATGGGGGTCAGCACGTCCAGCGGGCCCAGGAGGCGGCCGGCTGCCCGCACGTCGATCCCCACCTCTTCCAGCGTCTCGCGGGCGGCCGTGGCGGCATCGTCCTCGTCGCCGGGGGCGGCGCGGCCGCCGGGGAGCGCCATGTGGCCGGACCAGGGATCGCCCTCGCGCTCGGCGCGGCGGATCAGGAGGAGCTCCAGGTCGTCTTCCACGGGGCGCACCAGGAGCGCGACCGCGGCGGAGGGGACATCGCCCTCCACCTCCACCATGCGGGGCGGGCGCGCCGCGATGGCCCGCGCCAGCCCTTCGATCCGCTCGTCTTCCACGCCTCTCCTCCGCTCCCACCCCACCGCGCGGCGCCTTGCCCACGGACGGGCGAGAGGTTATCACATCCCGTTCACTTCGGCAACGTTTCGCCTCCAACGCACCGGCAACCCCACGATGGTCGAGCTATCCGACATCGAAGCCGCCCGCGCGCGCATCCACGGGCAGGTGGTGCTCACCCCCTGCACCCCGTCCGAGATCTTCGGCGAGATGTTTGGCGGGCACGCCTGGTTCAAGTTCGAGAACCTGCAGCGAACCGGCTCGTTCAAGGAGCGCGGCGCCCTCAACCGGATGCTGGCGCTCTCCCCGGAGGAGCGCGAGCGCGGGGTGATCGCCGCAAGCGCCGGCAACCACGCCCAGGGCGTCGCTTATCACGCCCAGCGCCTCGGCATCCCCACCACCATCGTGATGCCCGAGCGCACGCCGCTGGTCAAGGTGTCCGCCACGCAGGGGTACGGCGCGCGCGTCATCCTGCACGGCTCCGTGTACGACGAGGCGATGGCCGAGGCGCTGCGCATCCGCGAGGAGGAAGGGCTGACGCTGATCCACCCCTTCGACGACCCGGCCATCATCGCGGGGCAGGGGACGATTGGGCTGGAGCTGCTGGAGCAGTGCCCGCGGATGGACGTGGTGGTCGTGTCGGTGGGCGGCGGCGGGATCATCGCGGGGATCGCGGCGGCCATCAAGTCGGTGCGCCACGAGGTGCGGGTGATCGGCGTGGAGGCGGGCGTCCTTCCCGCCGCGCTGCGGGCGCGCGAGGCGGGCGAGGTGATCACCATTCCGCCCGCCGAGACGATCGCGGAGGGGATCGCGGTGCGCAGGATCGGCGACTACACCTTTGGGATGATCGAGAAGTACGTCGACGAGCTGGTCACCGTGAGCGAGGAGGAGATCGCCAGCGCCGTTCTCCTGCTTCTCGAGCGCGAAAAGACGGTGGTGGAGGCCGCCTGCGCCGCCGCGGTGGCCGCCGTCGTCTGCGGCTACGTCACGGGGCTGGAGGGGAAGAACGTCGTGATGGTGCTGAGCGGCGGCAACATCGACGTGTCGCTGATGTCGCGCATCATCGAGCGCGGGCTGATCCAGGACGGGCGCCTGGCGCACCTCGTGGTGCGCCTCCGCGACCGTCCCGGCGCCCTCGCCGCTCTCACCGCCGCGCTGGCGGAAAGTGGCGCGAACGTCGTGAGCCTGGACCACCGGCGCGGCACGGGCGGGCTGTGGCTCACGGAGGCGGAGGTGGGGCTGACGCTGGAGATGCGCGGCCGAACGCACGCCCAGGATCTCATCCAGATGCTGACGGACCGCGGCTTCAGCGTGCACCGCGGGTGACCTTTGCGATGGAGTCGCTGCGCGAGCGGATCTTTGCGCGCGACGGGTACCGCTGCGTGTACTGCGGCGGCGTCTTCCCCGCCGAGGAGCTGTCGCTGGACCACGTGCAGCCCCGCATGCGCGGCGGCGACAACTCCGAGGGGAACCTGGTGACCGCCTGCAAGCCGGACAACACCCGCAAGGGCGCCATGCCCGCGTGGGCCTTTCTGGCCGACCTTCCGGAGGAGCGCGCCAACTTCCTGCGCTACGCCGTGCACGTCTGGCCCCGCCACCTGCGCGCCATCAAACAGGCGGCGCGCTGACCCCTTCGGGCCGGCTTCGGCTCCCCCTCCACGCGGACGGGGAGCCGCTTTTTTGCGCCGAAAACAGGGTTGAACGGCGTGGTTGCGCGGATCGGCTCGGAGGGCTGCATCGGGTTTGTAACAGTTTGCGCGAGGGGGGTCGGCCGCAACGCCGCGGTGGCTCCGCCCTTGCATGGCGCGACCACGGGTACCGCGGGTTGGCGCAAGAGGTTGCGCCGCGGCGGTGTGGGGGGTTCGCAGTGAAAAAGGGAGGGGCTGTGGCGCGCAGCAGGATGATTCACATGGAGCGCACGCTTGGTTTCGCCACCCGTTTCCTGGACGAAGTGCGGGACGACATAGGGCAGGCCGCCCTCGGCGGGATGGACACGCCGCCGCGCATCCGCAGCGTTCACGAGGCGCCGGGGCACGCAACACCGGAGTTCAGGACGCTCAACATCCCGATGCCGGATGGGATCGGGGGAGCATCGCCGGAGATCCTTTCCGGCGCGATCGCGCGATTCGCCGCGGAGAAGAAGCCGGACCGCCTCCTCCTGGCTCTGGAGGCGCAGATGGACGGGTCATCGGTGCTGATCGCCGAGGCCCGCGACCGGGCGGGGACGCGGATGTTCTGGGTGCAGCCCTTTGCGGTGGCCGGTACGCGGGTGCTGTGGAGCGAGCCGCTGGACGGCGGGTGGCGCGACCCGGGCGACGAGGAGATGATCCTGGACGCCTCCTTCAAGGGCCGCGCGCTTCCCGAGCTGGGACGCGACGTCCTGGTGGCGGTGCGGAAGCCGCAGCGCAGGCTGGAGACGGCGATGCCCGCGCGGTGAGCGGTCGGTGCGGGTGAGGGATGCGGCAGCTTTCCGGGAACGCCGGGGGGCTGCCGCTTTTTGTGGGGGGCGGCAGGCACCGGGGCCGCATCACCGGGGGCGCATCACCGGGGGCTGAAGCCCCCGGCTGGAACCACGGGAAGACCGCTGAAGCGGTCTCGAGAGCCGCAGCCAGTCGGTGGAGGCGGACTTTCGTGTGGGTCCAGCGGCGAATTCCATACGACCTTCGTGCGGGCTTTCCGCCACGCGGAGGTGAAGCCCTGGACGGATCTCGCCCCCGAGTCCGCGCAGGCGGACTTTGTGCTGTTGTTGCCGCGAGTTTACTCGCCGGGCGATCCGGGTCCCATGCCTGAGCCGCCCCTACAACAGATTCCGGCCCGTCACGTTCCGTCCGACGCGCGGCGGGGGGCGGGGGCGGTGGAGCCGGCGCGGGGGGCGGCGCCGAAGCGGCGGTCCAGCTCGGCGTAGACGGCGTCGAAGGGGAGGCCCTGCGCCTGCCAGAGGACCAGGAGGTGGAAGAGCAGGTCGGCGGTCTCGCTGGCGAGCTCGGCGGGGTCGCCGTTCTTGGCGGCGATGATGGTCTCGGTGGCCTCTTCGCCGACTTTCTTGAGGATCTTGTCCGTGCCGGCATCGAACAGGTACGTGGTGTACGAGTCCCGCGGGCGCTCCTCGTGGCGGCGCGCGACGATGTCCCGCACGCGCGCGAGCACCGGGCGCGGGTCGGAAGCGGGGGCGAGGTTGGAGCCGTCGGCGAAGCGGTGGAAGCAGCTCCGTTCGCCGGTGTGGCAGGCGGGGCCGCTCTGGCGCACGCGGTAGAGGATGGCGTCGGCGTCGCAGTCGATACGGACGTCCACCACCTCCTGCGTGTTGCCGCTCGTCTCGCCCTTGATCCACAGAGAGGCGCGCGAACGGCTCCAGTAGTGGGCGCGGCCGGTTTCGGCGGTCAGGCGCAGCGCATCGGCGTTGGCCCAGGCCAGCATCAGCACTTCGCCCGTCGCCGCGTCCTGGGCGATGACGGGCACCAGCCCCCGCTCGTCGAAGTTCAGGCCCTCTGTCCAGGTCATGCGTCGCGTGGCTGCGGGGGTAGCTTGAGTGGATGCGGGCGGAATGATAACGGAGCACGGGAGCGTTCGGAATGCTGCCTCACGCGCTGGAGCGGGTCCCGGTCTGGGCCGGTGGATGGAAGGAGCACGGGCGCCTGGTGCTCCTCCTGGACTTCGACGGCACGCTGGCGCCCATCGTGGAGCGCCCCGAGCTCGCCGCCATGCCCGCCGCGACCCGCGCCGCGCTCGACCGGCTGAGGGCGATGCCCGGAGTGGAGGCCGCCGTCGTCAGCGGGCGCGGCCTGGCCGACGTGCGCCAGCGCGCGGGGATCCCCGGGATCGCGTACGCGGGCAACCACGGGATGGAGATCGAGGGCGCCGGCCTGCACCGCATGCACCCCGAGGCCGTCGCCGCGCGCCCGGCGCTCGAAGCCGCGGCCCGTCGCATCGAGCCCGAGCTGGCGCGCACCCCCGGCGCCTTCCTCGAAGACAAGGGGATGACGCTGAGCATCCACTTCCGCCAATCCCCCGCCGACCGCCACGACGACGTGCGCTTGGCCGTGGAGCGCGGCGCGGGCGCCGGGCTCCGGGTGACTTCCGGCAAGATGGTGCTGGAGGTGCGGCCGCGGGTGGCGTGGGACAAGGGGAAGGCTGTGCTCTTCCTCCTGGACCAGATGCGCCCTCCGCCCGGCGCCCCCGTTCTCTACCTGGGCGACGACCGTACGGACGAGGATGCCTTCCGCGCCCTGGCAGGTCTGGGCGGCGCGCACGAGGGCGTGCTGATCGGCGATCCCCGCGGCGAAACGGCGGCTCGGTCGTACCTGCGCGAGCCGGAGGAGGTGGGGGCGTTGTTCGGGGCGCTGGCGGGGGCGGCGTGAGGCGGCGCTGGGGTTGGGCACGGGCAGACACGTGAGTCTGCCCCTGCGAGATCCGCGTGCACGCTGGGAGCCGGCGCGGGGGCGGGCACGGGCGCGATGAATCGCGCCCCTACAGACGTGTGGGCTACGCGGCGATCTATGCGTACGCCCCTCCCCCAGGTAGTTATTGGGGGAGGGGCCGCGAGTTGACGAGCGGGGGAGGGGGCCTGCCCTTCTTACACCGGCTTCCGCCCCGTGATGATGCGCCAGGCGATGATGATCACCGCGATCACCAGCAGAATCCACGCGACGCTCTTGAGTGCGGCGAAGATACCGCCGACGCCGAGCAGGGCCAGCACCAGCAGGATGATACCGATCAGGAGGATCAGGTCCATATTCGCCTCTTCAGCAATGCGTGGGTTTTTGGATACAGCTGTCGCTAATCGTACAAGGCAACGGGCGTGCCAGGGTGCAAGCCGTGGTGTAATCATATGTTGTGATTCCTTTGGTTGCCGGCCCGCGGAGGCGCCCGTATCTTCCCCCGCCTTATGCCGAACACACGTATTTCGCACGTGCCGCCGGGGTCGCAGGACCTGCTCGCGGGGGACGTGCGCCGCCGCCGGCGCGTGCAGCGCACCTGGTTCGCGCTGGCCGAGGAGGGAGGCTACCAGGAGGTCATCCCCCCGACCTTTGAGTTCGAGGAGGTCTTCACGCGCAGCGCGGGGCCGGAGCTGGCCTCGCGCCTGATCCGCTTCGTGGACCGCGACGGGAGCCTCGTGGCCCTGCGCGCCGACTTCACCTCGGCGATCGCGCGGGTCGTCTCCACGCGACTGGCGTCCGCGCCGATGCCGTTGCGGCTGTGCTACGCGGGCAAGGTGTACCGCCAGCAGGCGGAGGGGATGGGGCGGCGCCGCGAAACCTTCCAGCTCGGCGCCGAGCTGATCGGCGACCCGTCGCCCGCGGCGGACGTGGAGGTGCTGCGGCTGGCGCTGCGCACGCTGTGGGCGCTGGACATCCGCGACTTCCAGGTGAACCTGGGCGACATTCGCTTCGTGCGCCCCCTGCTGGCCGGCCTCTCCCCCGACGCGGCCGATGCGCTGCGCACGGCGGTGGATCGCAAGGACCGCGCGGCGCTCGCGGCTGGCGCCCGAGAGATCGGTGCGCCGGCGGCCGTGGCGCGTGCCCTGATCGAGCTTCCGGAGCTGATCGGGCGGAGCGACGTCCTCCTGCGCGCGCGCTCGCTGGCGAGCGGCCCGGACGCCGAAGCCGCTATCGAAAGGCTTCGCGCCGTCGATGCGCTGCTGACCGACGAGGAGCGCGAGCACGTCGTGTACGACCTGGGCGAGATTCGCGGGCTGGGCTACTACACGGGGATCCAGTTCGAGGTGTTCGTTGCGGGCGTGGGGCGCGCGATCGGGTTCGGGGGGCGCTACGACGGGCTGCTCGCCCTCTACGGCGCCGACCGTCCGGCTGTCGGATTCGCGCTGGAGACGGACGAGCTGGCGGACCTGCTGGCGGAGGAAGGATGAGGCCGCTGCGCATCGCCCTCCCCAAGGGGCGGATGATGGACGAGGCGCTGACGCTGTTCGACGTGATCGGCGCATCGGTGGACGAGTCGGCGCGGGCGTCGCGGCGGCTGATCCTGCCATCGGCGGACGGAAGATTCGAGTTCCTTCCCGTGAAGAGCGGCGACGTGCCGACGTACGTGGAGTCCGGAGTGGCGGACGCGGGCGTGGTGGGGCTGGACGTGCTGGGCGAGAGCGACCCGGACGTGCTGCGTCCGCTGGACCTGCGATTCGGCGGATGCGGTCTCGCGGTGGCCGGTCCCGCCGACGCCGTCTACCCGGAGCTTCCGCACGGGCGCACGCCGCGCGTGGCGACCAAGTACGTGGAGAGCGCGCGCCGCTTCTTCGCCGCGCGGGGGATGCAGGTGGAGCTGATCCACATCTCCGGCTCGGTAGAGGTCGCGCCGCTGCTGGGCCTCTCCGACTGGATCGTGGACCTGGTGCAGACCGGGCGCACGCTGGCCGAGAACGGGCTGGTGGTGTTCGAGGAGATCAGCCGCTCCACGGCGCGGTTGATCGTCAACCGCGCGAGCCACAAGCTGCGCCTGGAAGAGCACCAGCGCCTGATCGCCGACCTGGCGGGCGCGCTGGAATCCACCGCCTGACTTCGATGCCAGCGATCCGCACGCTCCACGTCCGCCCGCCGTTTGACGAACTGCGCGCCCTCGCCGCCGCCGCGTCCACGGACGACCCGGCGCTCCGCGAGTCCGTGGCCGCCATCGTCCGCGACGTCGCCACCCGCGGCGACGATGCACTGCTGGAGTACACCGCACGCTTCGACCGGCTGGAGGTGCCCGACGCCTCCGCGCTACGCGTGGGTGCGGACGAGCTCGCGGCGGCGGCGGATGCCATCGACCCGGAGCTGCTGGCCTCGTTGCGCGCCGCCGCATCCAACATCCGCGACTTCCACGAGAAGCAGCGCGAGCACGGTTTCCTGGATCTGCACGCGGATGGAAGCGTGCTGGGCCAGCGCGTTGCGCCGCTGCGCCGCGTGGGGATCTACGTCCCGGGCGGCCGCGCGGCGTATCCGTCGTCCGTGCTGATGAACGCCATCCCCGCCTCCGTGGCGGGGGTCGACGAGATCGCGATGGTCTCCCCCGCGCCCGGCGGCGAGATGCTCCCCGTGGTCCTCGCGGCGGCGCACGTCGCGGGCGTGACGGAGGTGCTGCGGATCGGCGGGGCGCAGGCGGTGGCGGCGCTGGCCTACGGCACGCAGACGATCGGCCGCGTCGACAAGATCGTCGGGCCCGGCAACAAATGGGTGGCGGAGGCGAAGCGCCAGGTCTTCGGCCAGGTGGACATCGACATGGTCGCGGGCCCCTCCGAGATCCTGGTGATCGCGGACGACACCGCCGACCCGGTGCACGTGGCCGCGGACCTGATTGGCCAGGCGGAGCACGACCCCGACGCCATCGCCTGGCTGGTGACGACCTCCGCCGCCCTCGCCGAGCGCGTCCCCGCCGAGCTGGACCGCCTCCTGGAGCGCAACCCGCGACGCGACGTGGCGCGAGAGGCCCTGGAGACGAACGGGGCCATCATCGTCGCCCCCGACCTCGCCGCCGCCGCGGCCGTCGCGGACCTGCGCGCTCCCGAGCACCTGGAGCTGCTGGTGGCGGATCCGATGGCGCTGGCGGGCCGCATCCGCAACGCCGGTGCGATCTTCCTCGGCGCCTGGTCGCCCGAGCCGATGGGCGACTACTTCGCCGGCCCCAACCACGTGCTCCCCACGGGCGGCACCGCGCGCTTTGCATCGCCGCTGGGGGTGTACGACTTCGTGAAGCGCACCTCCCTGATCGGCTACTCCCGCGAGCGCCTCCACGCCCACGCCGCCCACGTCATCCGCCTCGCCGAGTCCGAGGGGCTGCACGGGCATGCGGAGGCGGTGCGGGCAAGGCTGAATCACAGTGCGTAAGTGAGTTAGTCCGTGAGTGCGCTGCGATTGAAGCGCACCGACGCACTCACGCACTAACTCACTTTTTCATAGGAACCAGATCGCAATGCGAGTCCTCTACGCCGTGCTCTGCGAGCATGCGGACGAGCGCCCGGACGGGCGCATCGACATCGAAGGGATCTTTCACCAGCTCTACGCCCCCGGCTTTCCGGCGCAGCAGGACCGCGTCACGCTCGCCGTCGTGATCGAGTGGGACGCGGGGGAGCTGGGGGACGTGCACTTCTCCATCGAGATGCTGGATCCGTCGCGCACCCCCGCGCTAAGCATCGGCGGGCACACCGAGGTCAGCGAGCAGCAGCTGGACCAGGGCCCGCCGCAGACGCGCATCCTGATGCCCATCGACCGCATCGTCTTTCCGGCCGAGGGCACCTACCTGTTCGAGCTGGTCGTGGGGGAGGAGCGGCAGGTGATCGCCCCGCTGCACCTGATCCGGAACGGGGCGGTGAACTGAGGGGCGGGCCCTCACCCCCGTCTCGTTACACTCGACTGCCCCCTCTCCCGATAACAGGAGAGGGCTGCGCCCTCCTGTCATCGAGAGAGGGGGCGTTGATGCCGGGCCCGGTCCGTGCGTGTGGGGCGCGAAACATTTGCGGGTCGGCCTCAGATTTGGAGGGTACGCATGGCGATGATCGACGAGCTGGTGCAGCAGATCAGCGAGCGGACGGGCATTCCAAAGGACAAGGCGGAGATGGCGGCGCGCACCGCCATCGAGTTCCTCGATGGGCGGCTTCCCGCGCCCGTCGGCGGCAACCTTGGCCGGCTGATCGGCGAGGGAGGGCAGGGCGGCGGCAGTGGGATGCCGGATCTCGGCAAGCTCGGCGGCAGCCTGGGCGGGATGTTCGGGGGCAAGTAGGGGAGCCCGGGCGACTGAAGTCGCTGCAACAACAGCACAAAGTCCGCCTCCGCGGACTCGGGGGCGAGGCCGAAACGCCTCGCCCTTTTCCTTGTCCTGAACATGCGCCTACGAGACCGCTTCAGCGGTCTTCCCGTGGTTCCAGCCGGGGGCTTCAGCCCCCGGTGCGCCGGCCCCCGGTGTTCATCCCCGGTGCGCCGGCCCCCGGTGTTCATCCCCCGGTGCGCCGGCCCCCGGTGTTCAGCGGTTCACACCGAATACAGCGCCCGGTTCAGCAGCCGCACAAACGTCAGCGTCTCGCGGGCGCGGGCAAGGGGGCGCAGGCCGCCAGCGCCGGCGGAGTGCGAGAAGAGGCCCGTGATCGTGCACGAGGCGTCCAGTTGCGGCGGGAGGGCGGCGGTGAGGCGAAGCGATTCGGTGAAGGGGATCAGCCGGTCCTCGCGGCCGTGGCTCAGCGTGATCCGTCCATGCAGGGCGGGGAAGTACGGCCGCGGGTCCACGCGCGGGTCGTGGCGGACCGCGCCCTCGGCGAAGGCGGCGGCAAGGCGGCGCGCACCCTCCAGATCATCGAGCGGCGCGCCGGAGGGGGGCGCGAGGAGGTCCCACACCGGCAGCTCGTCGGCGGCGAGGGTGGCGCGGAGCTCGTCCTTCATCGCGTCGTACTCCGGCTCCCACGCGAAGGCCCCGCGCCGGCCCGCCTCGACCGCGAGCGCGAGGGCCGCATCCTGCACTCGTTGCATGTGCTCGTAGCCCGGCGCGAGCGTCAGGTAGTTGCCGGCGAGCACCCAGCGGCCGTACGGGTCGGGGTCCATCCGGTAGTCGACGCCCTCCCATTCGTGCTCGCCGGTGAAGATCGCGCGGATCATCCGCTCCGGGTCGCAGAAGCCGCCGAAGCCCACCACCGCCTTGAGCGCATCCGACAGCCGCGGATCGGCGGCGGCGATGAGGGCCTGGGTGGCGCCGAAGGAGAAGCCGATGACCCCCACGCCACCCGCCTGCACGCGCGGGTGCCCGGACAGGTGCAGCGCCCCCGCCGCCAGCGTCTCGCGCGCGGCGCCGATGTCCAGCTTGAGCGCGCGCCACGAAGGCACGTCCGGCACCAGCACCACCGCGCCCGACGAGGCCAGAGAGCGGACGAAGCGCGTCATCGCCAGGTGGCGGCGCCCCGGCACCGTGAGGCCGTGCAGCACCACCCATCCGGGCGCGCGCGTTGGGCGATCCGGCAGGTAAAGCGTCGCCTCGCGCACCTCGCCCGCGACGGTGACGGTCGTCTCCTCCTCGCGGAACGCGCCCGCGCCGCCGCGCAGGTAGCTCTGGAGGAAGCGTGCGGTGCGCGGGCGAACCGGCATCAGCGGTGCGCGAGGCCCACGGCCTCGTCGATCGAGCGGAGGCCGTCGCGCTCCAGGTACGACGAGAGCCCGCGGTTGATGTCGCGCGCGATTCCCGGCCCGCGGTAGATGAACCCGGTCCACACCTGCACCAGCGACGCGCCCGCCAGGATCATCTTCCAAGCATCCACCGCGTCGAAGATCCCGCCCACACCGACGATGGGGAGCCGCCCTCCCGTCCCGTGGTAGATGCGCGCCACCACCGAGCGCGCCCGCGCCCTCACTGGGGTGCCGCTCACGCCTCCCGCGCCCAGCGCCTCCACGCCCGCCGCGGGGGTGCGCAGCCCGTCGCGCGACACGGTGGTGTTGGTGGCGATGATCCCCGCGATCCCCTCCTCCAGCGCGATGCCGGCGACCTCGTCCACCTGCGGATCGGTGAGGTCGGGGGCGATCTTGAGAAGGATGGGACGCGCGGTGGCGCCTCGGGCACGGGCGCGCTCCTCGCCGCGGTTGCGCAGGGCGCGCAGGAGCTCGCGCAGCGGACCCGCATCCTGGAGCGTGCGCAGGCCGGGCGTGTTCGGCGAGCTGACGTTGACTGCGACGTAGCGCGCGAACGGCTCCAGCAGGTCGAAGCTGCGCAGGTAGTCCGCCGTGGCGTCCTCCAGAGCCGCCGCCTTGCTCTTGCCGATGTTGATGCCCAGCACCGGCTCCGCGCGGGTGCGCGTGAGACGGGCGGACACCGCATCGGCGCCGGGGTTGTTGAAGCCCATCCGGTTGAGCAGCGCCTCGTCCTCGGGGAGGCGGAAGAGGCGCGGCTGCGCGTTCCCGGGCTGCGCCAGCGCCGTGACCGTCCCCACCTCCACGTGCCCAAACCCTAATGCTCCCAACGCGTTGAACGACTCCGCGGACTTGTCGAACCCCGCCGCCAGCCCCACCGGGTTGGGGAAGCGGATGCCGAAGCGCTCCACCTCCAGCCGCGGGTCGCGCACGGCGTACATCGCCCGCGCCGCATCGCGCGCGGCCGCCGTGGCGAGCGCCCCGTGCAGTGCCGTGACGCCCACGTGGTGCGCCCGCTCGGCCGGCAGCTTGAAGAGGAGCGGCCGCAGGAGGTCGTAGATCATTCGCTTGGCTGATGAGAACTGAAAACGGGCCCGGACCGTTCGCACATGCGAGGTCCGGGCCCGTCCGATCATGGGGTCTCAGGAGATGATCAGGGCGAGCACCGCCGCGGGCCCCATCAACCCCGCCGCCAGGCCCGTCAACAACCGAATCGGATTCGACGACACGCGCCAGCCCGCGAACTGACTCCCTCCATCCATCCCCAAGAGCACCGTCGCGGCGCACGCGGCGGGGACTAGGAACCCGGCCCCGAGCGGCACCGCCAGCGGCGACAGCACGCCGCCGACGAGCAGCCCCGTGCACCGCGCACAGACGCCGAACTGGCGCCCGCGCACAAAGAACGAGCGCTCGCAGCGGCGATGGCAGTGCCAGAGCGCGAGGTACGGGTTGGCGACGAAGAGGCGCGTGGCGAGCGCCTGCCCGGCCCTCAGAGCGGCTCCCTGCATTCCTTGCAGATCGTCCGGCCGGGGCTGTTGATGTAGCCGCAGTTGAGGCACGTCAGGTCGAGCGCCGTTTGCGAGGGCAGGGCGGGGAGCTGCGGCGGAGCCGTGTTCCGGTTTGGCTGGATCGGCCGCGAGCAGGTCACGCTGACCACCCCCTCCGTGCGCCCGGCAAGGAAGCCGAGCGGCAGGCAGATGAGCGCGAGGCAGCACGCCTGCTCGCCCTTCATGTGCCCGGGCAGGAGCGTCTCGCTCTCCACCGTCCACCCGTTCGCCGCGGCGCGCGCGAGGGCCTCGTTCTTCTGCTTCTGTCCGGCGAAAGTGTTGGGGAACTGCGCCGTCTGATACTCCAGCTGCATCGGCGGCGGACCCGGCTCGGGCGCCACACGCGCCGGGGCCGCGACCCCCGCCGGCGGCGGCTCTGGCGCGACCCACGAGCCGCAGTGCTTGCACAGCTTCGCCTCGTCGAGGATCTCTTCGGCGCAGAACGGGCAGCGTTTCATCGGAAGAATCGGTGGGGTGGGGAGATGAGGGGGTGGGGCAGAGGGCGCCGGGGCGAGTGAACTCGCGGCAACGACAGCACAAAGTCCGCCTGCGCGGACACGGCGGCGAGATCCAACGTAATGTCATCCTGAGAGAGCCGCCTCGGCCCACGAGACCGCTTCAGCGGTCTTCCCGTGGTTCCAGCCGGGGGCTTCAGCCCCCGGCACCCCGGGCGCACGCACACAAGATAATGTGCACAGCCGCTTTACGGGAGCATCCGCCGCGCCACGGCCGTGCCCCGGCCACCGCTTGCGACGCACCCCGCGGCGCGGGCATATTGTCGTGCTCCGTAGCGACCGCACCTCATAGGAAGTGAGCACAATGGCAACCCAGGGCAAAGACACCGAAGTCGTGTTCCTTTCCGCCGCCCGCACCGGAATGGGGACGTTCGGCGGCTCTCTCAAAGACTTTTCCGCGACCGACCTCGGCGTCTTCGCCGCGAAGGCGGCGCTGGAGCGCGGCGGCGTACCGGCGGAGGAGGTGGGCCACGTCGTCTTCGGCAACGCGCTGCAGACCTCGTCGGACGCCATCTACCTCGCCCGCCACATCGGCCTGCGCGCCGGGCTGACGCAGGACACCCCCGCGCTTACGCTGAACCGCCTGTGCGGCTCGGGGTTCCAGGCCATCATCTCCGGCGCCATGGAGATCATGCTGGGCGAGGCCGAGGTCGCGCTGTGCGGCGGCACCGAGTCGATGAGCCAGGCGCCGCACGTCATCCGCGGCGCGCGGTGGGGCGAGCAGCGGCTGGGGCCGGTCGGCAAGCTGTACGAGGACTCGCTGTGGGAGGCGCTCACCGACACCTTTGCCGGCTGTTCGATGGCGGTGACGGCCGAGAACCTGGCCGACCACTACGGCATCACCCGCGCGCAGGTGGACGAGTACGCGCATCGCAGCCAACAGCTCGCCAAGGTGGCGTGCGAGCAGAACCGCTTCGACAGCGAGATCGTCCCCATCACGCTCAAGAGCCGCAAGGGCGAGACGGAGTTCCGCTGCGACGAGCACATGCGTCCCGAGACGACGATGGAGATGCTCGGCAAGCTGAAGCCGTACTTCAAGGAGGGCGGCACCGTCACCGCCGGCAACGCCTCCGGCATCGGCGACGGCGGCGCGGCGGTGCTGATCGCGTCTGAGGCCTACGCGCGCCGCAACGGCCTGCAGCCCATCGGCCGCCTGGTTTCGTGGGGGATCGCGGGCGTGGACCCCAAGCACATGGGGATCGGCCCGGCGCCGGCCTCGCGCCTCGCCCTCAAGCGCGGCGACATGAGCCTGGACCAGATGGACCTGGTGGAGATCAACGAGGCGTTCGCGTCGCAGTACTGCGCGGTCGAAAAGGAGCTGGGCCTGGACCGCGAACGCACCAACGTCTCGGGCGGCGCCATCGCCATGAGCCACCCGCTGGGGATGAGCGGCGCGCGGATCACCGTGCACCTCCTCCACGAGCTGCGCCGCCAGGGGAAGCGCTTCGGCCTGGGGAGCGCCTGCATCGGCGGCGGCCAGGGGATCGCGGTGGTGGTGGAGGCGTTTCCGGCCGCCGCGGAAGCGGCGATCGCGGCGGATTGATCAACGGCAGTCCAGAGTGCTAAGTGCTAAGTGCCGGGCTGCATCTGTGTTCACGCGGTGTTCCAGCACTCAGGACTTAGCACTTAGGACTTAGCACTTCGGTTTATGCCCGATCTCCCCTCCAAACCATCCCCCGAGCCGGGCACCGGCCTCCGGCGCGTCTCCAGCCAGGAGCTGGAGGCGGTGATCCGGCGCGCCACGGAGCTGCAGTTCGCCCGCGGCGACGCGGAGGAGGGGCTGCCGGAGGCGGAGGTGATGCGGATCGGGAAGGAGCTGGGGCTGGAGCCTGCGCACGTCCGCCGCGCCATCGCCGAGGTGCGCGGGCTGCCGCGGGAGCAGAAGGGGGTGATGGTGAGCGTCATGGGGCCGGACACCGTCCGCGCCTCGCGCACCATCCGCCGTCCCGCCGCGCCGCTGGGGATGTCGCTGGAAGAGTACCTGGTGAAGTGCGAGTTCATGGTGGTGCAGCGCCGTTTTCCGGACCGCACCCGCTACGTGCGCGGCACCGGGATCGGCGCCTCGCTGGGCCGCGCGGCCGCCAAGATCGGCTCGCGCGCCGCCACGCTCGACCTCAAAACCGTGGACGTGCACGTCTCGCCGCTGGACCAGGACTCGGCGTTCGTGGAGGTCTCCGTTCCACTCGGCACCATGCGCACGGGGCTTACGGTGGGCGGGGTGGTCGGCGGGGGCGGGGGCGGGGCCGCCATCGGCACCGCGCTGGCGATGATGGGGCCTGACCCCACGCTCCTGCTCGGGTTTCCCATCTTCGGCGCCGCCATGCTCCTTGCGCGCGGCATCTATCGCGGCGTCGCGGGCAGCGTGCAGGACCGCCTGGAAGCCTTTCTCGACCGCGTGGAGCACGGCGAGCTCCCCAAGCCACCGCAGCGCCCGGACTGGCGGCGGCAGCTGGGGATCTAAAAGCAGTGCGTGAGCGCGTGAGCACCCCCTTATGTCATCCTGAGGGAGCCCGCCCGATCGGAGTCGGCGTGGCGCGCCGTACTCCTGCGGCGACCGAAGGATCTAGCCGGTGAGGCAAGAGGACGGCGGTGACGACGGGCCCCTCGGCACGCGCAGTAGAATCCTTCGCTCCGCGCCATGGTTTGGCGCCGAGGCGAGGACAGTGAAGCGCGTCGCTCAGGATGACAATAAAACCGGATGACGGGTCTGTGCGCACTAACGCACTTCAGTTCCTAACATATCCAACAAGGGAGTCGCCGGATGGCCGAGATCAAGCGCGTGGGGGTTCTGGGGTGCGGGCTGATGGGGAGCGGGATCGCACAGGTGTGCGCCGCGGCCGGGTACGAGACGATCGTCCGCGAAGTGTCCGACGAGGTGTGCGAGCGTGGGATCGGCGGCATCTCGAAGCAGCTCGGGAAGTCGGTCGACAAGGGGAAGCTGGCCGCCGAGGACCGCGACGCCATCGTCGGGCGGCTGCGCGGCACCACGAAGCTGGAGGACCTCGCGGAGTGCGACATCATCATCGAGGCCGTGGTGGAGGACCTCGAGCTCAAGAACCAGATGTGGAAGACGCTGGACGAGGTGTGCGGCCCGGAGACGATCTTCGCCTCCAACACCTCCTCGCTCACCATCGCGGACATGGCCGCCGCCACCAAGCGTCCGGAGCGCATGGTGGGGCTGCACTTCTTCAACCCCGTCCCCGTGATGAAGCTGGTGGAGGTGGTGAAGACCATCGCCACCGACGCGGCCGTGTTCCAGACCGCCTTCGACTTCGCGGCGTCGCTGGGGAAGGAGCCCATCGTCTGCAAGGACAACTCGGGGTTCGTCGTCAACCTCCTGCTGGTGCCGTACATGATGGACGCCATCCGCGCGCTGGAGCAGGGCGTGGCGACCATCGAGGACATCGACAAGGGGATGAAGCTGGGCACCGGCTACCCGATGGGCCCCTTCATCCTCTCCGACTTCGTGGGCCTCGACACGCTCGACAAGATCGGCGACATCATGTACAAGGAGTACAAGGAGAAGCGTTACGCCTCTCCCCCGCTCCTCAAGCGCATGATCTCGCTCGGCTACTTCGGGCGCAAGACGGGGAAGGGCTTCTACGACTACAGCGGCACCGAGCCGGTGGCGATGAAGCTGGTCTGAGACCGGCGCGCCGCACGACATCGCGAAAATCGAGGGCCCGGCGAAACTGCTTCGCCGGGCCCTCACGCCATCCTCCCGGGTCTTCCATGGGCCGGAATGGAAATCACTTGCGGCTGTCCATCCAACCCTCTGGCGCCGCGCTGCGTACGAGAGGCTTGATTGATGGCTTTTCGCGCCACATCCTGTAGATCCCGCAGTGCTCCCTCCATCCGCGAGGAACCCTCCATGTTCGGCTCCACCATCCTCGACGTCGCCGTCGGCGTCATCTTCGTGTTCATCCTGGTCAGCATCATCTGCTCGGCGATCCGCGAGGGGATCGAATCGGTGCTCAAGACGCGCGCGGCGCACCTGGAGCACGGCATCCGCGAGCTGCTGGCCGACCGGGAGGGGAACGGTCTCGCGAGGGACCTGTTCAACCATCCGCTCGTCGCCGCGCTGTACGAGAACGACTACGACACGGTGCGGATCGCGCGCGACGGCCAGGCGCGGCCGTGGGCGCTGGCGCGCGGGGGCAAGATGCCCTCTTACATCCCTTCGCGCAGCTTCGCCGTGGCGCTGATGGACCTGGCCGTGCGGGGCCGCGACATCACCCCTGAGAACAGCTCCGGCGGGGCACCCATCATCTCGCTGCAATCGCTTCGCGACGGCGTCGGGAGCCTGCAGAACGAAAAGGTACAGCGCGCCCTGCTCACCGCGATCGACTCGGCGCAGGGAGACCTGAACCGCGCCCAGGCGAATCTGGAGGCGTGGTACGACAGCTCGATGGACCGCGTCTCCGGCTGGTACAAGCGGTCGACGCACCGCGTGCTCTTCGTCATCGGCCTCTTCGTGGCCGTCACGCTGAACATCGACACGACCGCGATCGCACGGCACCTGTACCACGACACCGGCGCGCGTGACGCCGCGGTGGCTGCCGCGGGGGCGCTGAATGCGGCTGGGAGTACCGCCGGCATCGGCTACGAGGAGGCGCGCGCCCAGCTGAATTCGATCCAACTCCCCATCGGATGGTCGAGGCGGGAGGTCCGGCCACGGGGACCCGATCCAGTCAAGGATTTCTGGGTGTGGTGGGTCGTCCCCGTGATAGGATGGTTGATGACGGCGTTCGCCGCCACCATGGGCGCGCCCTTCTGGTTCGACATGCTGAACAAGGTGATGGTGATCCGCTCCACCGTGAAGCCGAACGAGAAGAGCCCGAACGAGGGCTCCGAGGACCGGAAGAACGACAAGCTTCCAACCGCGGGGTCAGGGGGGACGCCGCCCCAGGCTCCCGCCGCGGCGGCCGCGTTCCCGTCGGGCGCCGCCGCGGCCGTCGGCTCCGGCGCGTCGGCGGCGTTGCTGGCGTCCTGTGGCGCGGCGCACGGCGCGGACGACGAGCTGGACGGCTGCGGCGCGGTTGTCGACGTGCCCACCTCGGACGAGCAGCTTCCCCCGGCGCACGGAGGCGTCGAGTAACATGGAAAACCGACTGATCTGGCTGCCCAAGGTGCTGCTCGACGCCGGGCTCAAGGTGTCGCTGACCAAGGGGTGGGAAGACCGCGGGGTGCCGGGCAAGGAGATGGGCAAGGTGGTCGGCGTGATGTGCCACCACACCGGCACCGCGTCCAACGAGAACATGCCCACGCTGGAGCTGCTGAAGAAGGGACGGAGCGACCTCTCCGGCCCGCTGGCGCAGCTCGGGTTGGGGCGCGACGGCACCTACTACGTGGTCGCCGCCGGCTTCTGCAACCACGCGGGGCCGGGGGAGTGGAAGGGGACGAAGACGGGGAACCGCAGCTTCATCGGGATCGAAGCGGAGAACCGCGGCACGCACCTGGACTTTCCGTGGCCCAAGGTGCAGATGGACGCATACGTGCGCGGCGTGGCGGCGATCCTGAAGCACATCGGCACCGGGGCGGACTTCTGCGTGGCGCACCGCGAGTGGGCGCTCCCCGCGGGACGCAAAGCCGACCCCGTCTTCAGCATGACGGAGTTCCGAGCCGCGGTCGCCAAGGCGATGACCGCGGAACCGCCGCCGCTGATCCCGGCGCAGGAGCCCCACCCGGGCGGGCGACCCACGCTGCGCCGGGGAATGACGCACCCGCTGGTCAAAGTCGTCCAGCAGCGGCTCGGCGTGTCGCCGGCCGGGGTCTTCGGGCCGCAGACGGAGGCGGCGGTCCGCCGCTTCCAGCGCGAGCAGAAGATGGTGCCGGACGGCATCGTCGGTCCGCAGAGCTGGGCCGCGCTCGATGCCCTCGGCGCGCCGCCCGCACCGACGCCCGCGCCACTGCACCTCGCGAGCGCGCCCCCCGCGCCTCCTCCGCAGGGCTCCGGCGACATGCCGCTGGAGGAAGCCATCGCGATCCTGCGCGAGATCACCGGAGTGGGCGCGGGGTGGGGCGGCGACACGACCCTGGCGGTGCAGCGCGCGCTGGGCGCCGTGTACCTCCTCAACCCGCTCGACGACGTGGACGGCGCCGCGGGCCCGCGCACGCACGCCGCCTGGCAGATCTTTCGGAGCGCCGCGGGCCTCCCCTCCAACGCCGCCATCGACATGACGGGCGCGCGCCGCCTGGCCGATGCCGCGCAGGCGCCGGAAGGGTTCATGGGCAAGCTCGCCGTGGACATCCCGCCCGAGTACGAGTTCCGCCGCGGCGAGCGCGCCGCCAACCGGTCGCGCAGCGTGGACGCCATC
The DNA here is from genome assembly GCA_036389135.1 of Longimicrobium sp. Lineage (NCBI taxonomy): Bacteria > Pseudomonadati > Gemmatimonadota > Longimicrobiia > Longimicrobiales > Longimicrobiaceae > Longimicrobium > Longimicrobium sp. The sequence goes on along the minus strand of DASVQP010000108.1, from coordinate 1,233 downwards.
GCCCAGGTCGCCGCGGCGCAGAAGCTCTCCAGGCCGCAGCTGGCGTACGTGCTCGCCACGGCCGAGCACGAGTCCGACCGCTTCGCCACGCTGGAGGAGTACGCCAGCGGCGCGGCGTACGAGGGGCGCTCGGACCTGGGGAACACGAAGCCCGGCGACGGGCGGCTGTTCAAGGGCCGGGGCTACGTGCAGCTCACCGGGCGCAACAACTACCGTCAGTACGCGAAGCGGTCCGGCATCCACCTGGAGCTGCTTCCGCCGGTGCTCATGAACTGGCCCGCGCTCTCGGCGTGGGTGCTGGTGGACGGGATGACGCGAGGTGCGTACACAGGGGCGCGGCTGGACCGGTTCGTGAACGCCAACCAGCGCGACTTCCGCAACGCCCGCCGGGTGGTGAACGGCCTGGACAAGGCGGACAAGATTGCCGCGCAGGCGGAGGCGTGGCTGAAGGATCTCCCCTGATTGAAACCCGGGGCCGTCACCGAGGTACCACAGGCGCCGGAACCCCGCACGGGCTCCGGCGCGCCGCATTTCCACGAGGAGCGAATCGATGAAGGTCTGGAAAACGCTGGCCCTGGCGCTGATCGTCTCCGCCTGCGCCACCACGCCCGTCGGAACGCAGGTGCGCGCCGGGCTGGACGAGGAGTTCCGCCTGCGCGCCGGCCAGGGGGCGCTGGTAGGTGACGAGGGGCTGCGCGTGGGTTTCGTGCGCGTCACGGAGGACTCGCGCTGCCCGATCAACGCGCGCTGCATCCGCGCGGGATTCGCGCGGGTGGAGGTGCAGCTGACCGCCCCGCGCACCGCCGCCGCGCGCGCCATCCTCTCGACGCCTGACGAGCCGAAAGGCGCATCGTACGGCGCCTACGAGATCGAGGTGCTCGAAGTGCAGCCCGGACGTGAGATCGGCAAGCCGGTGCCGAGTTACGAGGCGGTGCTGCGGGTGCGGAGGCGGTAGGGGCCCTCACCCCCGCTCGTTCCTCGCTGCCCCCTTATAGCTACTCCGGAGTTATCCATGAGCCGCGAGGAGAGTGCCTGGGGCGTGTTACTCCCCGCAGCGGCTTGTGGATAACTCCGCCGACGGATAATCGTATCGCTGACACGCACCGCTGCGCTACGAATATTGCCCCCGTTCGCGGCAAACGAATAGGGAGAGAAGTACGAGCGCGGCGGTGTGCTTCGGTCCAGGACGAATCCTCTGGATGCTGACCCGCGTGTCGAGGTCTCGCCTATAAG
>DASVQP010000107.1 GCA_036389135.1 Longimicrobium sp. | reverse complement strand
GCTGCGCGGCCTTTGCCGCTGGCCATCATGGGGGTGCGCGTGCGTGTCAGGCGCCAATCTATGACAGCGTGCTCGGGGCACATTGCTCCATGCGGCGTTGCCTAAAACTGCTTGACCACAGACCTTCCCATCACGCTGTTAAGCGCTTGCTGCCGGATCGTGCGGGTTCGCGCCCGCCGCCTACCACCCGCGTCGGACCGTCAGGCCGTGGCTGCCGCGGCGCGTCCCTTCGCCCGGTAGACCTCGTCGCGCGTCATCAGCGCCCAGGCGATGCGCGCCATCTTGTTGGCCAGCGCCACCGTCACCAGCCGGACAGGACGCCGCTCCAGCAGCTCCCGCACCCACGCTCCGGCGGCACTGTTCCACGCCCCGGCGCGGTGCACCATCGAGGTGGCGCCGAGCACCAGCAGGGTCCGGATCTCCCGGTTGCCGGCCTTGGTGATCCGACCGGTTGGAGGCATGCCTCCAACGGTCTTGCCGCCAGCGGAGTGCTGTCGCGGCACCAGCCCGAGCCAGGCGGCGAAGTGCCGTGCGCTCTTGAAGGCCGCGATGCCGTCGCCGACCGTGGCCGCGACCAGCGAGGCGGTGATCGGCCCGATGCCGGGGACCGTGGCCAAGCGGCGCGCGATGTCGTCCTCCCGCGCGTGCGCGACGATCTCCGCCTCCAGGGCCTCGATCCGGTCCGCGGTCGCGCGGCACTGCTGGAGCAGGCCGGTGAACACCCCGCGTGCCTGCTCCGGGAAGCTCCCGTCCGCCTCCACCAGCGCCACCAGCTCCTCGAGCCTGCCCATGCCCTTCGGCACGACGAGGCCGAACTCGGTCGCCAGGCCACGCATGGCGTTGGCCAGCATGGTTTGCTGCTTGACGAACAAGGAGCGAACGGAATGCAAGGTGAGGACGCTCTGCTGCTCCAGGCTTTTCACGGGCACGAACCTCGCGTCGGGCCGGGACGCGGCGGCGCAGATCGCCGCGGCATCGGCGGCGTCGTTCTTCTTGCCCCTCTTCACGAACGGCCTGACCGCCTCCGGCGCGATCAGTTTCACCTCGTGCCCGAGCCCGCTCAGCACGCGGGCCCAGTGATGCGCGGCACCACATGCCTCCATGACCACGGTGCAGCGCGGCTGCCCCTCGAAGAACGGGATCAGCTCGCTCCGCCGCAGCTTGCGCTTCAGCTGCACCTTTCCGCTCGCGTCGATGCCGTGGAGCTGGAACACGGACTTGGCGACATCCAGGCCGATCATGGTGATGCTCATCGCGGGCGGCTCCCTCCGCAGGTCTCGACAACCCGCACCGTGGCACACTGATGCCGTTGGGGGCCGTCCACCCTGTACCATCCCATCTGGTTCAGCGCCGAGGCCATCGAGGGGTGGCGGGCGGCGCCGCGCACCACCCGGGGCGGGCAGCCCTGGTACTCCCCTCTGGCGATCCTGACGGCGCTGACCTTGCGGGCCGTGTTCCGCCCGGCGCTGCGCCAAACCGAGGGGCTGATCGGCTCCGTCTTGCGGTTGCTCGGCTCGACTCTGTTGCAGCTTTTCGGTGTGGCGGCGTCGGGATAGAAGCCGCCTATAA
>DASVQP010000106.1 GCA_036389135.1 Longimicrobium sp. | reverse complement strand
TCCCCCTGCTCGGTCACTTTGAGGTTGGGCAGTTGGGCCTCCGGCGGGCGGGCCATGATAGCACGGCCGGTCGGCCCACCCCCACGCCCGAGCGCGCCTCCCCTGCCGTGGAACACCACCAGCCGCACCCCCGCCTCGGCTGCCGTGCGCGCAAGGGCCGCCTGCGCCCCGTAAATCTGCCACGTCGCCGCGAGATAGCCGCCGTCCTTGTTGCTGTCCGAGTAGCCGACCATGACCTGCTGGCGGCGCTTGCGCGCTCGAAGCTGGGCCTTGTAGGGGCGGCTACCGTAGAGGCTGCGCATGATGTCGCCGCAGGTCTGTAGCTCGTGTATCTGCTCGAACAGGGGCACCACGTCGAGTTGGGACGACGCGGCCCCCCTGCCTCCCGGCCACAGGAACAGCCCCGCCTCCCGCGCCAGGAAGAGCACCGCCAGCACGTCGCTCGCGTGCCGGGTCATAGACACTATGCAGGTCCGGCAGGCACTCTCTCCCCCCAGTTGCTGTATGTCGGACATGGCCCTGAAGGTATCCAGCGCCTCGCGGGTGGGGGCGGAAAGCGCGCCGGGCAGGGGCGATATGGCCTCGCCCGCCAGCCTCTCCTCGAGCGCCGCCTTCCGCTCCTCGTAAGACATAGCTTTATAGCCCGACAAGCCCGTGAGGCCCAGCAGCTCGGCCACGGCCTCCGTATGCTTGTCCGCGTGCTGGCGGACCTCAAGCTCGGCCAGGTGGAAGCCGAATATCTCCACCCGCCGGGTGAGGTCTAGCAAGGGGCCGGACGCGACCCGCCCACCGCCGTGCGCCAGCAGGCTGCGCTTTACCTGCCGCAGGTCGGCCAGCAACTCGCCGGGGGTGTCGTACTCGCCCGGGCCGCCCTCTTCCGTGCGCCGCAGCCTCTCGCCTACCAGCCCCAGCTTGCGCCTGTAGGGTTCGTCGCTCCACCGGCCCACCGGCTGCATGCCCAGGCGCTCGCGGTCCCGCTCTATCGACCGCATCAACTCCGCGGATACGCCGCCCAGCCGCGCCGAAATGCTCAGGTCGCGGCCCAGCGCCGCTACGTCGTTGCGGTAGCGCCTCAGTATGGCCGCTCTCGACATGCGCGCCGCCGCGCGCGTGATCTCAGGCGTGACAGCGGGATTGCCGTCCCTGTCGCCGCCCACCCAAGTGCCTAACCTCAGCACGGGTGGTATGCTACCGTCGGGGGGGAGGGCGTCGGGGTAGGCCCCCGCTACGGCCGTTTCGAGCGCCCTCTGCACCCTGGGGGCCACGTCGTAGGCCGTGCCGGCGGCGAAGTAGAGCACGCTTCGCACCTCGTCCAGCACGGTGGGACGTTCGAGGCGGGTCTCAGCCGTCTGCCAGAGGAGGGTGATGCGGGTGCGCAAGTCGTCCAGCGTGGTAGCGGCCCCACCGGGTGCCTGGGGATTGCCCAGTTGGGCTATGGAGCTGGCTACGCGCTCGAGGTGCTGCAAGAGGGTGCGGCGGCGGGCCTCGGAGGGGTGCGCCGTGAACACCGGGTGCACGTCCAGCCGGGCTATGCTCTCCAGCACCTCTTTAGCATCCAGGCCGTGCGAGCGTAGCGTGGCTATGG